>DASQHM010000092.1:0-9024 GCA_035632095.1 Candidatus Cybelea sp.
GACGGCGCGCGCGCGTCGCCGGCGGCGCGGACGCGGCGTCTGCTGGCGCAACTCGCGGCCGAACGGTTGCGGCAAACCGTGATGCAGGACGCGCGGCCGGACATCGACATGATCTGCGAAGCGCTTCTGGTCGGAAAAATCGACTTCGAGACGGCGGTGCTGCGGGCGATCCGGCTGGCGGCGAAGCGCCGGATTTAGCCCCCGGCCTAGGCTCTTCCCCTTACATTCGCCGCCTTATAGAGTGCGTTTTTCCAGGTCGCAGAGGGAGGATAACCACATGGCCGATGCCGTCATCGTTTCCACCGCGCGCACGCCGATCGGCAAGGCATATCGCGGCGCGTTCAACAACACTCATGGCGCCACCATCGGCGGCCATGTCATCAAGACGGCTATCGAGCGCGCCGGCGTCGAACCGGCGGAGGTCGAGGACGTGATCCTCGGCGCGGCGCAGCCGGAAGGCGCCACCGGCCAGAACATCGCGCGCCAGGCGGCCATTCGCGCCGGGCTCCCCGTGACCACGGCGGGCGTCACCGTCAACCGCTTCTGCTCGTCGGGCATGCAAGCCATCAGCATGGCCGCGCAGCGCGTCATGGTGGACCGGGTGCCGGTCATGGTGGCCGGCGGCCTCGAGTGCATCAGCCTGGTGCAGAACGAGCACCACAACAATTACCGCTCGCGCGAAGACTGGCTCACCAAGCACAAGCCGGAAGTCTATCTGCCCATGATCGACACGGCCGAAGTGGTGGCCAAGCGCTACAAGATCAGCCGCGAGGCGCAAGACGAATACGCGCTGCAGAGCCAGAAGCGCACCGCCGCCGGGCAGCAGGCAGGCCGCTTCGACAAGGAAATCGCGCCGATGAAGTCGGTGAAGGTGATCGTCAACAAGGACACCGGCGCCACGCTCGAGGAAGAAGTCACGCTGACCAAGGACGAAGGCAACCGGCCCGACACCTCGCCGGAGGGCCTCGCGGCCCTTAAGCCGGTGCGCGGCGACGGCTTCTGCATCACCGCCGGCAACGCAAGCCAGCTTTCCGACGGCGCATCGGTCTGCGTGGTGATGGACGGCAAACTCGCGGAGAAGCGCGGGCTGCATCCGCTCGGCATCTATCGCGGCCTGGCGGTCGCCGGCTGCGAGCCGGACGAAATGGGCATCGGGCCGGTCTTCGCCGTGCCGCAGCTGCTGAAGCGTCAGGGCTTGAAGATGAGCGACATCGACCTTTGGGAATTGAACGAAGCGTTCGCGGTCCAGGTGCTCTATTGCCGCGACAAGCTCGGCATCCCGAATGACAAGCTCAACGTGGACGGCGGCGCGATCTCCATCGGGCATCCGTACGGCATGAGCGGCTCGCGCATGGTCGGACACGCGTTGATCGAGGGCAAGCGGCGCGGCGCCAAATACGTCGTCTGCACCATGTGCATCGGCGGCGGCATGGGCGCCGCCGGCCTGTTCGAAGTCGCGTAAGTCCAGAGGCGCAACGGGGGTCCTCGTCCAGAGCTTGTCGAGGGACGAGGATTCCATGCTCCATCGCCGTCTGGTCTGGTGGGCGGCATTCTTCGCGTGCCTGGCGCCCGCCGCGCTGCTGTCGACGCGGTTCGACGACCCGGGGTTCACCGCCAATCCGATGCCGGAGGTGATCCGCAGCTCAGGCCTCTGGTCGCTGCGCATCTTGCTGGCCGTGCTCCTGCTGCCGCGGATCGTGCCCGCGCTCGCAAGTCTTCGGCGCATGGTGGGCTTGTGGGCCGCGGCCTACGCGGCGCTGCATCTCGTCGCCTGGGCGCGCTACTACCGCTTCGACTGGGTCTTCCTGCTGGATGAGGCGGTCATGCGCCTCTATCTCACCATCGGCTCGCTCGGCGTGCTGATCCTGGCGCTACTGGCGGCGACGTCCTACGACGCCGCGCATCGATGGCTTGGAACGGCAGGGTGGAGGCGCCTGCATCTTGCGATCTATCCGGCGGCGATTGCCGGGTATGTCCACGCGGCCCTGGCGCTTCGCATGGGCCGGAACGAGACCGTGCTCTACGGTGCGCTGCTGGCGATCGCTCTCGTGTGGCGCCTGCATCGCGGCGTTATTTCCAGCACTCCACCAGCGGCGTGAAGGTCTTGGCGCGCTCGCCCACGTCGGCCGCTTCCAGCTTGCGCCCCGCATCGGCGGTTTGATAGCGCACGCGGTTGTCGTCGAGGAATTTGCGGACCAGCGCGACCTTGATGGCGAAATTCACGTTCTGCGGAATGTCGCCGGTCACCGCAGCAATGCGCTGCGCGTCCAGCTTGGCGCTGACCACGCCGATCACGTTGCCGCTCATGTCGAGCAGCGGACCGCCGCTGTTGCCGGGCTGCACCGGCGCCGAGATCTGCAGGAAGCGCGCATCGTTTTTCAAGCCGGCCAGCGCGCTCACGGCGCCGGTGGTGATATTGGCGTCGTCGGCCAACAACCCGGCATAGGGAAAGCCGACGGCGACCACGCCGTCTCCGGCGCGGGCGTCCGAGCCGGCGCGCAAGACCGCCGTGTTCGGCCAGGCTTTCGCCAATTGCAGCAGCGCCAGGTCGTTCTTGGAATCGCGCGACACGACATTCGCCACGATTGCAGCGTCGCCGAGATGGCGGACGCGCACGTGCCCGCACTGCGCAATGACGTGATCGTTGGTGACCACATGACCGGCCGCGCTCACCACGAAACCGCTGCCGGTGGCGATCGGGCCGGCTTCTTCGTCGCCTGCGCCGGCGCGCGACCCGCGCCGGGCGCCGGAACCCTTCGGCGAGAACTTGGCGACGAGCGCCTCCGCGCGTTCGTGCTGCTTGTCGGTCATCGCCGCGGAAAGCTGGTCGTGCATGGCCTTGACCTGGTCGCGCAGCTTACCCTTGGGCAAATCCCGAAGCGAAACGTCGAGCCACTTGTAGGCTTGAACCTTGTCCTTCCGCACGCCGGTGCCGCGCACATATGCCAGACCGAGCAGCGCCTCCGCTTCCGAAAGCCCGTGATTGGCGGATTTCTTGAACCAATCGGCCGAAGCCTTTTCGTCGAGCTCGACGCCGCGCCCGTTCAGATACAACAAGCCAAGCATGTATTCGGCCAGCGGATCGTCCTGGTCGGCGGCTTTCTGGTACCAGCCATAAGCCACGCGATAGTCGCGCGGCACCGCCTTCCCCCCGATGTAGTAGACCATTCCCATAAAGGCCTGGGCGGAGGGATCGCCCTTTTCAGCGGCAGGCCGGAATTCGCGCACGGCGGCGGCCATGTCGCCGTGTTCCAGCGCGGCAATGCCACGATTAAGGTCCGCCAAGGCTGGTTCGGTGGCGCACATCAGTGCCAGGCCGGTCAGCACGGCACATACCATGCGTTTCGCCAGGCGAATTTTCGCGACAAGCGATACATCTTTTTGTGGCATATCTCTCGCTCCCTAAACTCCCGGCAGAGATATTTTTTCGTTGTTTACGTCTTGAAACAATATATCTAATAGCCAAACTACAATTTCCATTCCACCCAAGTCGCCCGCGCGGTGCGTGGTGCCGGGCGGGGCAGACCAGCGATGAGCCTTCGGCCGTGTTCCGAATGACCTGGACCAGAGCGGGCCTGATTGGCGCGGCGGCGGCGTGTTTGGCGGCGGCGGTTTTCGTCGGCATCGGCGTGATCGGAACGGCGGACGGCCAGACGCAAAAACCGCGCAAGGCTCCAACCGACCCTTCGACCCAAGCGCCGCAGAGTCAGCAATCTCCGGCACCGCCCACCGCAGCGCAGCAAGCCGCAAACCAGCCGACCGTGCCGGCGCAACAGGCGCTCGCGCGGGGGTTCAAGACCTGCATCGGGGCGCTCGACAGTTCCGCGCGTAGTCTGGTGCAAGCCACGCCATACGGCGCGCTCAGCACCTGGAACAACCGCAACGCCGACGGCCGCACTTTCAGTACGGTGATCGCCACGGAGGATCCCGCGAGCACCGTGTTTCTCACCGAAGCGCCGACCCGTGACGGCGGTTGCGACAGCATCGCCGAGCGTATCGTGCCGTTGACCCAGACATGCGTTGCTTTCCGCGAGCAGTCGCTGGCGGGATGGAAGCTCGCCTGGGAGGCAAGCAAGAGCATGACGGCGTATTCCGGCCCCGACGGGCGCACCGTGTTCCTGATGCAGGGGCAGGCCGGCTGCGTCGCCATCGAGCGCCAGATCGCCTACGGCATGCCGGGAGGATAGCCTCGATCCGCTCACCCGCTGATCGCTCCCGGCGCTTCAGGGCGCAGGCGTCCGCACGCCGCTCGAATTGCCAATTGATCGTCGATGGACGAGGTGTCGATCGCGTTCGATCGTGACGCGAAGGAAGCTATGCGTACTCGCGGCTGCTCGATGTACCGCAAGCCGCTGTGGCAATACGAGACAGATTCAGATGAACGCGGCTACGACGGTGGCTGGCGCGCCGGGGAAGATTCGAACTCCCGACCCCCAGATTCGTAGTCTGGTGCTCTATCCAGCTGAGCTACCGGCGCAATGCCACGGCGCGACATATGAACACTGCCGCCGCCAAGGGTGCGGACACTACTGAAATTGCCGAACGATAGCAAGCGTTCAGGCTTCACTTAATAAACCCTTGCGGTTGCGCGCTCGCGGGGAAAAGCTCCTTGTCGCTACCAGGGGCATTGGCTAAGATCACGCCCGTCTCGGTGAGACGCTATCGGGGGGGTTCTGTCCGTATCGCAAGCAGGCAGAACCGCCGTGCAATACAACAAAAAATCCGGCGGCATGAACGATGACCGGCACGAGCTACGCGGCATGACACCTCGCAGCATTGGGGCTCGCGGCTTTCCGATTCGCGACGGCGCGGTCGGACACACGCGCATCGGCCGCGCGCGGCACGCTTTGCTTCTCGGCGTCGCCATCGGTTTGGGCGGTTGTTCCTATGCAAGCGATGTTCTCTGGCCGTCGCTCAATGGCGATGCGGCGAGCAGCAGCACGCCCGCGACCGGCGCTCAGGCGAGCACGACGCAGCCGGTTACCACACAGCAAATCCCGCCGTCCGCAGCCGAGGCCAATCCCTCGCCGACGCTCAATCCTCCGGCGCTGGGCACCGGCCAGTTTGTCGCGCCGGCGCCGACGCCCGGCCAGCCGACCGGCACCTATGTCGGGCAAAAAGTGGGTGAGCTTCGCACGCAACTCAATCAGTTGCAGGCCACGGTCAACCAGCGCAACACCGCGCTCCAGCAGATCCGCAACACGACGACGCAGGATTCCCAGCGGTATCACGGTCTGGTCGCCGCCATCACCACGCGGCTGCAGATCGGCACAACGCCGGGCAATCCGGTGCTGGTGTCGCAATGGAACCAGGCGCAGTCGGAGCTCGATCGCCTGGGGGCGGACGTCGCCAACATGAATTCGCTCGCGACCAACGTCGCCGGCGACGCCGGCCAGTCGAGCTATCTGCTGCAGGCGGCGCGCGCCACGTATGGCTTGTCCGGCGCAATCGACGAGGATCACCGCCAGCTTGCGATTCTCGAGGACGAAACCAATCGCACGGTGGTGCTGATCGACCGACTGTTGCAGGAACTGAGCGACGACATCTCGCGTCAGACCACCTATGTCGGCAACGAGCGCTCGAACCTCACCACTCTGGCGCTCGGCGTGAAGAACGGCGAGATTTACGGCAATAGCCTGGCCAATCGCGCCTATCTATCCGCAGCGCCCTTGGCGTCGAACGCGCCGGCCGCGACGCGCGGGGCCGCGCGGCAGAACTTCGCGCTTGCCAATCGCGAGCCCCTGGTCGTCATTCGCTTCGACCGTCCGGACGTGCCCTATCAACAGGCGCTTTACACCGCCGTATCTAAGGCGCTTGAGCGCCGGCCGACGGCGCAGTTCGATCTGGTGGCCGTCGCCGCCAATGCCGAAGGCAACGCCGGCCAATCGGCGCTGAACCAGAATCAATCGCGGCGCAATGCCGAGCGCGTCATGCGCACCCTCACCGACATGGGCCTGCCGCCCGATCGCGTGAGCATGTCGGCGACCACGAGCTCACAGGTCGCGACCAACGAGGTTCACCTCTACGTGCATTGACGGGCGATCCTCACCCTGACCTTGTCGAAGGGTGGGGCCCCTCATGCTTCGACGGGCTCAGCATGAGGGCAAACGCGCGACCTCATTCTGAGCCTGTCGAAGTTTGCAGGCGCGCGCCTATTCCCAATACACCACCGACATGTCGTTGGCGAAGATGGGCGAGTTCCTCCAAAGCCCCTTCAGCTCCTTCTTCGCCACCGTCGTCTGCATCAGCTCGAACATGTAGACGTTGACGCAATCCTCGGCGAGTTGGCGCTGCGCGTCGCCGAGCCACTTCATCTGCACCTTCGGATCGGCCGATGACGCCACCATTTTCATGATGTCGCGGAACTTCTGCGAGTCGTATTGAAAGTAGTAGTTCGGATTGGTGTAGATGATCATGTCCTGCGGCTCGACGTGACTGATGATCGTCAAATCGAAATTCTTGTTCTTGTAGACGCCGTCGAGCCAATTGGCCCATTCCAGGTTCTCGATCTTGGCCTCGATGCCGACTTGCGCCAGCTCCGCCGCAACGATCTCGCCGCCGCGGCGCGCGTAGGCCGGCGGCGGCAGCTTGAGCGAGACCTGCAGCGGCGTGGCGACGCCCGCTTCTTTAAGCAGCGCCTTGGCTTTTTCCGGATCGTGCGGATACATGCCGGTCAGATCCACATAGCCCGGATCGAGCGGCACGGTGTGGCTGCCGATCGGTTTGCCCAAGCCATTCATGGCGCCGTCGATGATCGCCTTGCGATCGATCGCATAGGCGATGGCGCGCCGCACCCGCACGTCGTCGAAGGGCTTCTTCTTGTTGTTGATGCCGATGATGGTCTTGCCCTCGGTGTCACCCTCGGTGATCGTGAACCGCGGATCGTTGCGGAACTGGCCGAGCGCTTCCGCCGCGCCGAAGCGCGGGATCGCGTCCACGTCGCCCGCCAGCAGCGCCGCCGTCTGCGCCGCCGGATCGTTGATGATGCGGAATGTCACCTTGTTGAGCTTGATCGATGCCGGGTCGCGATAGCCGTCCCACTTCACCAGAGTGACGGCCGAGCCTTTGGCCCAGCTGTCGAACTTGAACGGTCCGGTGCCGACGGGATGCGTCGCGTCGCCCTCGGCGCTCTTCGGGTCGAGGATGACCGCGGTGTTTTCCCCGAGATTGAACAGGAGCATCGGATTCGTGTCTTTGAGCGTAATGACGACGGTCGCCGGATCGGGCGTGTCGATGTTCACCATGTTGGCGAAAATGGCCTTGCGCTTGTTGGTGCTCGCCTCGGCCGCGTCGCGCTGGAAGGTGAATTTCACGTCGGCGGAGCCGAAGCTTTCGCCGTCCTGGAATTTCACGCCTTGCCGCAGCTTGAACGTATAGGTCTTGGCGTCCTCGGAAATCGACCAGCTTTGCGCCAGCAACGGCGTGACAGAGCCGTCGGCGTTGATCTTGGTCAGGCCTTCAAAAATGTTGTAGTGGGTGATCTCGCCGATGGCGGCGGCGGCGCCCATGGTCGGATCGAGGCCCGGCGGCTCCAAGACCATGCCGAGCACGACGGAGTCTTTCTTTCCTTGCGCCACCGCATCGTTCGACAGCGCCGGCAACAGCGCCAGCGAAAACGCCGAAACGCCTAAAGCGGCAAACATTACCCTTTGGGTCATCGATCCCTCCCGATTAGCCGTCGGCCGATCCGCCGGCGAGCAGCGAACGATAGCTGGGCGCATCGCCCAGACTGTCGGCGGCATAGACGCCGCGGGCGAGCGCCCGCGTCACGCAGTCGGCCGCCAAATGTCCGAGCCGCGCCAAAGCCCGGGCCGGCGGAGCGGGCAACGGCATGCGGCCGGTCGACAGCACGAAGAGCGTATCACCGTCGAACGGCGTATGCACAGGCCGTACGGCGCGCGCCAGGCCGTCATGAGCCATGATCGCGACGCGCAACGCTTGCGCCTTGTCCAGCTTCAGGTTGGTGGCGACGACGCCGACGCACGTATGCGTGCCGAGCCGTCCTTCCGGCGGCAAATCCAGATCGGCGAGCGGTTCGAGCGGCGGACGCTGTCCGCCCAGCTCGCCCTGTTGCTCGAACGCGTATCCCCATAGCGTGGTGGTGCCGGGAATGACCGGCGATCCGACCGGGTTCGCGGCGACAATCGCGCCGACCTGCCAGCCTTCGTCGCTGACGATGGACACGCTACCGAGGCCGCCTTTAATGCGGCCGGCGCGCGCGCCGAGACCCGCACCGGCATTTCCGATCTTGAAATCGCGCGTCGCCGCCGCGGCTGCGGCCGCACCGAGATTCCTATACGGCGGCTCGCGGCCCCAGGCCTTGTCACCGCCGTTTTCCAGGTCGAATAAGATCGCCGCCGGCACGATCGGCACATGGAAGGCGCCGACCGGGAAGCCGCGGCCCAGCCCGGCCAGCCAACTAACCACGCCGCTCGCCGCATCGAGGCCGAATACCGAGCCGCCGCTCAGCACGATCGCATCCACGCCTTCGACCAGCGACGACGGTTGCAGCGCGTCGGTCTCGCGTGTTCCCGGCCCGCCGCCCCGCACGTCCACCGCGGCAAGAGCCGCCGGCTCCGGCAACACCACGGTGACGCCCGTGCGCGCGCGCGCGTCCTCGGCATTGCCGACCAGGATGCCGTCCACATCGGTGATGAGATTGCGCGGACCTGGGCGGAGCATGACGCGACGAGGCTAGCCAGCAGGATGAAACGGGTCAATGCTAGACAGACGCGCAATGACGGTTCACTGGTGCAATGGCAGCAAGGCGCAACCAACAATGAAGATCATCGACATGGATGGTTCAGCATGGAATTCGGTGGCTGATTTCTATGACGTTATTTTGCCCGCGCTCGGAGCGCCGAAATGGCACGGTCGGAACCTCGATGCTCTCAATGATTCAATCAGTGGAAACGACATCAATGAAGTTCGCCTTCCATATACAATCCGGATTCGGGGAGCGGCAAATATGAATGCGACCGCAAGGGCAATGGTCGAGCGATTCCGCGAGCTAATTCTCGAGCT
>DASQHM010000093.1:0-5281 GCA_035632095.1 Candidatus Cybelea sp.
TGCAGACCGTCAACGAGATCGCGCAAGCCGCGACCGGCGACGCACCCGGCCTCAATCTGGTGCTCTACGGCGTGATCCTGGTCGTCATGGTCATGTTCATGCCCGACGGTTTGCTCGGCCTCGCCAGGGCATCCGCGCGCCTTGTGGCGCGGTGGGCCACATGATTCTCGAACTCGATAACGTCGAAAAAAGCTTCGGCGGCCTCAGGGCCGTCGCCGACGTCAGCTTCGCCGTTCCACATGGCCGCATTACTGCGCTGATCGGCCCGAACGGGGCCGGCAAGACCACGCTGTTCAGTCTGATCGCCGGCTTTCTTGCGCCCGATGAAGGCCGCATTCGCTTCGATGGACATGACATCACCGGCATGGCGCCGCATCGCATTGCCTCTCTCGGTTTGGTGCGCACGTTTCAGATCGTGCAGCCCTTTCCCCGCCTAAGCGTGCGTCAGAACATCGCCATCGGAGTTCATTTGCATGTCGGCAATCGAGCCGAGGCGCTCCGCCGCGCCGCGGATGTCGCGAAGCGCGTCGGCCTCGCGGATCGTCTCGACCAGCCGGCCGAGAGCCTGACGACGGCGGGGCGCAAGCGCCTGGAGCTGGCGCGAGCCCTCGCCACGGAGCCGCGGCTGCTGCTCCTCGACGAAGTGATGGCCGGACTCAATCCACGCGAGATAGACGACATTGTTGCCGTGTTGCGCGCCATCCGCGGCGGCGGCGTCACCATCCTGCTGACAGAACATGTCATGCGCGCCGTCATGCGCTTGTCGGATCACGCTTTGGTGCTTAACGACGGCGCATTGATCGCCGAGGGCGAGCCCGAGCGCATCGCGGCCGACCCAAAGGTCATTGAGGCCTATCTCGGCTCGGGCGCGGCGCGCCGCATCTCGGTGGAGGCGGCCCGTGCTTGAGATCGACGGCCTGCGCGCCGGCTACGGCCAGGTCGAGGTGCTCCGCGGCATCGACCTCCATGTGGATGCCGGCGAGACCGTTGCCTTGCTCGGCGCCAACGGCGCCGGCAAGTCGACGCTGAACAACGCGGTGAGCGGCATCAACCGCCCGTTCGCGGGCGCCATCCGCTTCGAGGGCGAGGACATCGCCGGAGAAGCGCCGGAGCGGATCGTGGCCCGCGGCTTGATCCAGGTGCCGGAGGGGCGCCGGGTGTTCCCGACGCTCAGCGTTCGCGAGAACCTGGAGCTCGGCTCGTATCGCCGCGCCAAAGCGCACAGAGCCGCAAATCTCGAACGGGTGTGCCTGCTCTTTCCGCGCCTCAAGGAGCGTCTCGTTCAACGCGCCGGCACCTTGTCGGGCGGTGAACAGCAGATGCTGGCGATCGGCCGCGCCTTGATGGGCGAACCGCGCCTGCTCATTCTCGACGAGCCTTCTCTGGGCTTGTCGCCGCTGCTGGTCGAGCAGATGTTCGCGTTGATCGAAACGCTGCACGACGAAGGCAGTGCTATCCTTCTAGTCGAGCAGAATGTGGTGCAGACACTGGCGATCGCGGACCGGGCCTATGTCCTCGAGAACGGCGCCATCGCGATGGCGGGCGATGCATCCGAGCTGCTCGACGACGCCGAGGTCAAGCGGTCCTATCTCGGGATATGATCATGGCGCGGACGCCGCCCGGCCGCAGCCCGGGGTGTCGAGACGATGCGCATCATGCAGAGAGGTAACCGATGAACGCACCATCGCCCATGACCTTGCAACAGCAGCTCGCGGGCCGCAGGATCGTCGTGGCCCCCGGCTGTTATGATGGCCTCTCGGCACTCTTGATCGAACAAGCCGGCTTCGCCTGCGCCTATTTGTCCGGTGCGGGCATCGCCTATACGCGCTTTGGCCGCTCGGACATCGGCCTGGTCACCATGACCGAAGTCGCCGACGTGATAAGCGCCATCGCCGAGCGAATCGCCATCCCGATCATCGTCGACGCCGATACGGGATTCGGCAACGCCCTCAATGTTCAGCGCACGGTGCGCCGGTTCGAGCGCGCCGGCGCCGCCGCCATTCAGATCGAGGACCAGTCGACGCCCAAACGCTGCGGCCATCTGGCCGGCAAATCGCTGGTTTCACCGTCGGAAATGGTCGGCAAGATCGAGGCGGCGCTCGATGCCCGCCGCAACGAGAATACTTTGCTGATCGCGCGCACGGACGCGATCGCCGTCGAGGGCTTCGAGGCGGCGCTCGATCGCGCGGAGCGTTACGTCGAGGCCGGGGCGGATATTTTGTTCGTCGAGGCGCCCCAGTCGAAGGACCACATGGCGAAAATCACCGCCCGCTTCGCCGGCCGCCTTCCGGTGATGGCCAATATGGTGGAAGGCGGCAAGACGCCTATGCATTCCGCGAAGGAGCTCGAGGCCATGGGCTTCGGCCTGGTGATCTTTCCCGGCGGGCTGGTACGCGCCGTCGCGCATCTGGCGCGAGCGTTTTTCGCCAGCCTGCGCGAACATGGCACCACCGAGCCCTATTGGAACCGCATGCTGAGCTTCCAGGCCTTCAACGAGCTGATCGGCACGCCGGCGCTGCTCGAGGAAGGCAGCCGCTATGACGCGGCCAGGTTCGAGCGCGGTTCCAATGACGAGGGCCGGCGATGATCGATCCCGTCACCCTCGCGGTCCTGAAAGGGCGGCTAGAGCAGCTCGCCGACGAAATGGACGCGACGCTTTTCCGCAGCGCCTTCAACCCGATCATCGCCGAGGCCCACGATGCCTCCCACGGTCTCTATCATCGGGAAACTGGTGCAACACTCGTCCAGGGCAAATCGGGCTTGCCGGTCTTCGTCGGCGCCATGTCCTTTGCGGTCAAGGCGGTGATCGACAAGGCGGCCCGTGACGGCGATCTCACCGACGGCGACGTCTATATCTTCAACGACCCCTACGACGGCGGCACGCATCTGTCGGACTTCAAGATCGTGCGACCCTATTTTCGCGACGGCCGGGTGTTCTGCCATCTCGCCTCGGTCGGCCATTGGCACGACGTCGGCGGCAACGTGCCCGGCAACTACAATCCGGTCGCCACCGAAAGCTTCCAGGAAGGCATGTTGATCCCGCCGGTAAAGCTTTATGTCAAAGGCGAACTCAGGTCCGACATCGTCGAGATCCTCAAGGCCAATTCGCGCCAGCCGGTGAGCCTTTATGGCGATCTCAACGGCCAGATCAACGCGCTCGACCTCGGCGTCAAGCGGCTCGACGCCCTGCTCGACGAATACGGCGCGGCGCTGGTGGAGGAGGCGTTCGCCGAGCTCACCGCGCGCGCCGCTCGCCTGATGCGCGCAAATATCGCCGAGCTGCCCGACGGCACCTATTCCTGCGAAGACTTCCTAGACAACGACGGCATCGCCGACGTCCCGCTCCGCATCGCGCTCGATCTGCGCAAAAAGGGCGAGCGCATGGTGCTCGATTTCTCGCGGACTTCGCCGGCCTGCGCCGGACCGGTGAATATCGCCCGTTCGACCGCCATCGCATCGTGCTACGTGGCGCTCAAGCACATCTTCCAGGACGTGCCCGCCAATGCCGGCGTGCTGGAGCCGATCGCGTTCGTGATCCCCGACGGATCCATCCTGGCCGCAACGGCGCCAAAGCCGGTCGGCGGCTATACCGAGACCATCCTGCGCATCATCGACGTGATCTTCCGCGCCGTGGCGCTCGCGGCGCCGCAACGCTCCAACGGTTGCGCCTATGGCACGATCAACGCGCTCACGCTCGCCGGCCACCGCGCGGACGGTCAGCGCTGGGTGATGTTCTCGTTTTTCGGCGGCGGCCACGGCGGCCACCCCGAAGGCGACGGCCTCAACCACGGCAATGCGCCGATTTCGACCGCGACGATTCCCCCGCTGGAGATCCTCGAGGCGGCGTATCCGGTCATGTTTACCCAATGGGCCTTGCGCCCGGACAGCGGCGGGCCCGGACGTCATCGCGGCGGCCTCGGCGCCATATACGAAATCGAACTTCTGGAGAAGGACGCCGTCGTCTCGCTCTTCGGCGAGCGTGGCCGCTTTGCGCCGCCGGGCGTCGCGGGCGGCGATGCCGCGGCCCTCGACGAATTCCACTATCAACAGGACGACGGCGAGCACGGGCCGCCTATGGCGTCCAAGATCGTGGACGTGAAGCTGAAGCGCGGGCAGCGCGTGCGCATCGCCAGTCCAGGCGGCGGCGGCTACGGACCGGCCCACGAACGCGATCCAGCCGCCGTGGCCGAGGATGTGCGCCTCGGCTACGTCAGCCGGGCGGCGGCGGAATGCCAATACGGAGTCGCCATCGGCGGTGAGGGCAAGGTGGATGCCGCGGCGACGACAAAGCTGAGACGGCGACTGGCGGCGGAATGACGGCGCATCGCTATGTCGTCGGTGTCGATGTGGGCGGCACCTTCACCGACGTGTTCGTCTTCGACGAGGCAGGCGGCCGGTGCCTGACCGCGAAAGTCCCGACCACGCGCGCGGACCAGTCCAAGGGCTTCATCGAAGGCATACGCGCCGGTGTCTCCGACATCCGCGACATCGCGACCATTGTGCATGGCACCACGGCGGGCACCAATGCGCTGCTGGAACGGAAAGGGGCGAAGACCGGCCTCATTACCACGCGGGGATTCCGCGACGTGCTGGAGATGCGCCGGCGCGATCGCCCGCATACGTGGGGCCTGTGGGGCCAATTCACGCCCATCGTCAGCCGCGACCTGCGCCTCGAAGTGGCGGAGCGCACCTTGGCGGACGGAAGCATCCATACGCCCGTCGACGCCGCGGCGGTGAAGCAGGCGGCGCGCGAGTTGCGGGCGCTGGGCGCCGAGGCGTGCTGCATCTTCTTCATCAATGCCTATGCCAACGACGAAAACGAGCGCATCGCCTTCGAGGCCGCGAAATCCGTCTGGCCGAACGAACATCTGGTGGCGTCGAGCCAGATACTTCCGGAAATCCGCGAATACGAGCGCGCTTCGACGGCGGCGCTCAACGCCTATCTGCAGCCCGGCATCGGGAACTATCTCGCGCGCCTCGCGGCGTCGCTTGAGTCCGGCGGCTTCGGCGGGCAGATCCTGATCGTGCAGTCGAATGGCGGGGTCATGACCGTCGAGACCGCGCGCCGCCTGCCCATCCGCACGGCGCTCTCCGGCCCGGCGGCGGGCGTGATCGCCGCCGCACATATCGCCAAGTCCGCCGGCTTTCCCAATGTCATCACCTGCGACATGGGCGGCACCAGCTTCGATGTCTCCCTGGTGGCCGGCGGCGAAAGCGCGCTCGCGCCGCAAATCTCGATCGATTTCGGCTTGGTGGTCCGCACGCCGATGATTGAGATCAC
>DASQHM010000094.1:0-28625 GCA_035632095.1 Candidatus Cybelea sp.
GATGCCGCCGCGCGAGGGCGCTCACCTGAAAAGCCGCTTCCGCCAGGCGCTCCTCGGCGATTCCGCCTTCGCGTAGGCGCGGGCGGCGCGCAGGTAGCCCAGATCCATGGCGAGCCAGGTGGCGATGCTCAACCAGCGGAACAGTCGCTGGGTTCTGCGATTGAGCGTGGAATGAGCGAACAAGGCACGCGCACCGCGGATATGACGCCGCCAGCGCCATAGCCAATAGCGCGGCCCCTGCCGCCCCTCGGGCATGTAGGCGTTGTTCCAGCCTTGGCGCTCGAGCAGCGCGCAGCGATGGATGCCGATCCCGTATTCGAAATAGCGGCGGAAATGCCGCCGCACCGTGCTCGTCATGTCGTGGTCCACGAACCAGTTCTGGTCGCAATGGATCACCGATCGCCGCCGCCAAAGCTTGTAGGTGAGATTGTGGTCCTCGCCGGTCATCAAGGTCTCGTCGAAACCGCCGACTTCGACGAAGGCGATGCGCCGGACCGCGAGATTCGCAGTAACCAAGGTGTTCGCGCGGCCGTCAATCAGATGCGGCCGGGGATAAAAACCTGCGTGGGCCAGAAACGACGAGAACAGGGTTTGCCGCGCCGGCGCGAGTGGCCTGGTCGTGCCGCCGATCACCTCGGCATCCGGATGCTGCAGGGTGAGGGCGCACAGCCAGTCGAGCCAATATGGCGGCGCGGCGCAATCGTCATCCGTGAAGACAAGAATCTTGTTTTTCGCCGCGGCGGCGCCGACGTTCCGCGCATGGGACGGACCGATGTTCCGGGTCAAGGCGATGTAGCGAACGAAATCACGGTGGCGGTCGATCACCTGTGCGTAGGCCTCGTCGTGCGTGCCGTCGTTGACGACGATCAGTTCGCGCGCTGGGTGAAACGCGATTTGCGGCCGCAGACTGCGCAAGAGCCGGTCGAGGCCGTCCGGACGATTGTGGGTCGCCACGACCACGCTGAGTCCGATGCGATCGAGCGCCGGCCTGGTTTCATGCGCCTGGTCCGGAATATCACGGGCGATTTCGCGGGCGACGGCCTCGAAGCGCCTGAGGATGGATTCCGGCTGCATCTCCGGACGCTCTGAATGTTCGATGGCGGAGCGGACAAGGCGGTCGTAGTTCTCCGTGTCGTCCCAAAGGCGCGACAGGGCCGCGAGCCAATGCGCGGGCCCGGCGTCGGGATCGACCAGAATGCCGCCGGGGCCGACCGATTCCGGCAGGCCGCCGCGGCGGCTGGCGAGCGCCGGAATGCCGCTGACATGCGCCTCGCTGACCACGCGGCCCCAGGCTTCGTCCCATCGGCTCGGCACCAGCAGGACGCGGGCGCCGGCATAGACGTCGCGCATGTCTTCGGTCCGCTCGCGCAGCGCGACATTTGGAAGGCTGCGCACCTTGTCGCGGAGGGTAGCGATTTCGGCTCCCTTGATGCCCCAGGAAAGTACGAATTCGAAGGGAATGTCGGGTCGGGCGCGCGCTAGTCGAAGCGCGACATCAAGTCCCTTGATTTCCGCCGGGTTGACGAAGACAGCGCATTCCCGCCGGGACGGCGTTTGATAGATCTCAGGCGGCACCAGTGGGGGAATGACCAGCAGCTCAATGCCGAAAAGCCCGCGGTACCGCTCGGCGGTGAAATTGGAATTCGCGACGTAGCGGATCAGCGGGTGGTTCAGCTTGAAATACCTTGGCCCAGCATTGCGCCGAAACAGCTCGTTCATCTCCACGTCATTCAGGTAGATGATCGTCGGCGTACCGGCCTCGACACAGGACCAGGCCATTTCAAATCGCGATCCGGTCTGCACGATGGCGACCGAAGGTCCGAACTCCGCAATCACGTCCGGGATGGCGTTCCAGGGTTTGGTCCGGCGCACCACCGGATAGCCAAGAGTCGAGTCCCGCGAGCCACTCCGCGTGATTCGATAGCGGCCCGGCCCGCGGCGCGTCTCTTCGTCGCCCGGGAGCGTGGCGGCCAGCATCTGGACTACATGACCTTTCGCTTGCAGGCCGAGGCAGAGGTAGTGGGCGGTACGCCGCGCGCCGCCCTCGTTGTCGGGGAGGTGCTCGTCGCCGGTGACGAACAGAAACCGCATGCGGAGCGCCGATCCGGCCCTAAAGCGCGACCCACTGGCCGTGTTCGCGGCGCCATTGGTAGATGTCGCAGGTCGTGCAGGGGATATCCGCGCGCTCGGGCGTTTCGCCTTTCAGCATGGCTCGGGCGTACTGCATCTTTTCGCTGTTCAAAGCGTTCACCAATCCGTCGGAAAAGGCATTGGCGCCGAAATCGCCCCAGAAGTTGCGGCAGCACCCAAGCACCTTGCCGTCCCAGTTCACCTGCGGATCGGTCCACATCTGGTGGCACGTATCCACCTTGTAGTCGGTGCCATACACGCGGCGGTATTCCTCCCGCGTTGCAGCCTTGAGGCCGGTTTCACGCTTCACCAGAGCCACGTCGCGAACGGGGGAGAACGCGCTGTTGAACGACAGCTTGGTCTCGAATTTCATGCCGAGTTCGTTCGCCATCTGCCGCGCCAAGGGAATTTCGTGCTCGTTGTGGCCGAAGACGATGAATTGCCACTTGAGTTGCGGCAGCTCGGACCGATATTGCCGTTTGAATTCGTTGAGCCTGCGAATGTTGGCGATCACCGCATCGAAGTCGCCGCCGACGCGGTACTCCGCATAAGTCTCCCGGCTGGCGCCGTCGATCGAGCAGGTCAACTCGCGAACCTGGTACTTCACCAGGCCTTCCAGCACGCCGTCCCGCGCATTGTTGAGGTTGGCGCCGTTAATGATGGTTATGGCAACGCTGCTTCGGCGCGCCGCTTCGAGAATGTCGAGCAGGTGCGGATTCAAGAAGACTTCGCCGTAGTTCGAGAGTTCGATCTGCATGAGCCAGGGGCTGTCCTTCAGCAGCTTCTCGAAATCGGCCAGTTTGAGAAAGCCGCTGCCGATCGCCGGATGGATCGCGCGCGTCGCCGTCGGGCACGACGGACATTTGAGCTGGCAGAACGAGGAAGCTTCGAGCCGAATTTCGCGATTGAGAAGTCTCATGGTGCGTGGGTTCCGGCGTGGGAGGAGGCGATGGCGATGAAACGGTCGAGCAGGGCGTCGGGCTGGAAATCGGGCCGGGCCGCGTGCGCGAAGGCCGCGTCCGCAAGGCGCTGATATTCGCTCGGGTCGTCCCAAATCCGGGCGAGCGCGTTCGACCAGCTTTCATCGCCAGCATCTTCATCCACGGCAAGACCGCCTGGGCCGAGGGCTTCCGGAAGGCCGCCGCGATCGCTGACCAGCGCCGGAATGCCGTTGACCTGCGCCTCGCTGACGACGCGCCCCCACGCTTCCGCCCACCGGCTCGGCGCCAGCAGCACTTTGGCGCGGCCATAGACTTCGCGCATGTCGGAGACGGGCGCCGAGAGTTTCACGTTGGGAAGCAACCGCAACATGGCGCGCAGATTGTCGACATACGGTGAATGCAGCTTCCAGCTTTCGACGAATTCGAACTCGATGTCGGGCCGGCTTTCCGCCAAACGAATGGCGCGCGCCACGCCCTTTTCCGGGACCGGATTTACGAACACGACGGACTGCCGCGTGGTTTCCGTGCGGTAGCGTTCTGGCTCGATGAACGGCGGCAGGACGCTCGCATCGATGCCGAGCACGTCGCGGAGCCGGCGCGCGGTATAGGAGGAATTGGCGATATAAGCGAGCAGCGGATGCGCCAGGTCGATGGATCGTGGCCCCGATCCTTGATGGAACAGCCAGTTGAACTCGGTGTCGTGCAGGTAGGCCAGCGTCGGCAGATTTATCGAGAGGCACGTATCCGCAACGTCGAAGCAGCGACAGCATTGCAACATGGCAAGCTCGGGCTGGAATTGGGCGATGACCTCCCGGATCGAGCCCGGAGTGTCGGGGCGCATGTATGCGGGATAGTCGAGCACGTAGGGCGCGGCGCTCACGATTTCGCCGAGGCTGAGCAGCGCGAACTGCACGCCCCGATCACGAAGGCGAATGCAGAGCCGGTCGGCGTTGATGCGGCCGCCGGCGGGATTTTCCGGATAGTCGGGGCTTTGGGAAATGAACAGGATGCGCACGGCTATGTCAGGCGAGCAGGTGCGCACATGCGTCGACCGTGGCGCCGAGGCCATCGAACCGCTCGCGTCGCGCGATCACATGCGCTTGCGTGATGGCGGCATTACGCATCGCTTCGTCGGTGTATAGCTTCTCGAACGATTCCTTGACCGTTGCCTTCTCGCCCGCCGGCACGTAAGTGCCGATCCCGAGCCGCGATACGGCCTCGACCGTCAACGCTGTCTCGACATGCAGCGATGCGATCAGCTGCGGCCGGCCCGCCGCCATGGCCGCGTGAACGACGCCGGTGCCGCCGTGGCAGACGACGGCCGACGCGCGTTGCAATACTTCCGGGAGCGGCGGCGGACGCTCATGCACGCGGATGCCGCGGGCCGCGAGAAAGTGGCGCAACGCCGATACGTCGCCACGCAGGTAGGCTTCGATGTCGGCGTCGATTTCCGCCAGGCACTCGACCAGCAGCGACAAGGCCGGATATTCCTCGCCGAGGTAGGCGAATATGCGCGGCTCGTCCGGCAGCGAAAGCAATTCGGGCATCGGGTCCAGAGGGCCGACGAGCGGCTCGCTGCGCGTGCGGCGGTAGGGATCCAGTTCCGGCCAACAGGCGATGGCGCGAACCTGCGTATCGAGCAGGGCCGGCAGCGTCGCCGGCGAACGACGGCCGCGGCGGCGCTGCACGGCATGGATGGTTTCCAGCACACGGCCTTCGGCGACCAATGGCGGGTGATCGGGGTAGAACGGCGGGAAGACCGCCATGTGTACCGGCGGCAGGGTATAGCCGTTGCCCACCAACGCCACCGGTATTACCCCATAGGCCGCGAGGCAAAGCGTCGGGCTGTGATCGGCGACGATCAAATCCGGTCGAACCAGGTCGATCAAGTTGTCCCAGGCGGCAACCAGCGCGGCGAGGCCTTCGGTATCCAGATAGCCGGCCTGGGCCATCAAATCCCCGTAGCTTGCCAGGCGAAATGGCCGGCCCTCCACCGACATCGGCTTGGGCCATACGGGCGCTTGCAGCAACGTGAAGCCTTCCCCAGCCAAGACCGCCTGCGGTCCGACCACGTCGCGCAGCACGAAGACCGGCCGATGCCCCAATCGCTTTAGTTCGCGCGCAATGCGGAGCAACGGGCCCACATGGCCAAGTCCCGCGCCCAGTTCCCAGCCCAGCAATATGGTCTTCATCGCGTCCGATTGGCCGACCACCCGTAACGAAGGGCGGGCGGCGCCGTTTTCAGTAGCCGCCGTATTGATTGTGGCCGGGCCAAGTGGCCTGCAATTGCCGGGCACCCGCAACGGACTTCGGATCGTCCTCACGATGACGGCGGATCAGCGACTTCGGCGCGCCGAAGTAATACCGGATGCCCACGAGAGCATGGTCGACGCGCGAGACGCCCGAGATATGGTTCGTGCGGATGCCGTCTTCGGTGAAGATGGCGAGACCGGGAAGCGCTTGCATCCCAAGCTGGTATTCGGCCCCGAACAGCACCTGGTCCTTGCCGGGAGAGATTTCGCCACCGGCGTCGAGCGCGAAGTTGTCGACGGGATACCAGGTCAGATCGAGCTGGCCAAAGCCGCCGCGACGATGCCTTCCGTCCTCGAGCCGGTCGCCGGTTTGTACGCCGCCCATGGCGCCGACGGTGAATTGGCCGAGATAGGCTTCGCCCTCGGCGCCAAAGCGGTTCATGGCGACGCTGTGTTGACCGAAGACAGGATCGATACGGCGATCGAGATGCGTAATGAAGCCGCCAACCATGCCCTTTTGCGGATCGCGCCAGAACGCTTGTCCGCCCAGGCCCCAGATGAAGCGTCCGTCGTTCGAGCCTGCGCTGGCGTCGAACTGCGCGCCGAAGCTGGTGCCGAGCGGTACGGTAACGCTGCCTTCGCCGACCACTATGGCATCGCCGTTGCCGGTGCCGCCCGCAATGGCGCCCTTCGCGTTCGGGGCGGAGACGGCGGGACCATCGGCGAGCGCCGGCCCGGTCGAGGCAAAGCCGAAGAGCGCTGCTACACCGCCGGCCAACAATCCCGAATGAACAATGGTGGCCCAAGCCGCGCGCCGTTTCGGCGTGGCGGCAAGGGATGCGCGATCGAGCGGCAGCAGCGGCATGCGCGGCGGCGTGACGCAGAGGCGTACCGCCAGGTCGAACGCGTGCAGCTCATTCATGCGCCAGTCGGAGATCGCCTTGCCGGCCGTGTCCTGGATGGCGCGTTGGCGGTTGCCGTCGGCGCGGCCGTCGCGCGCCACGCTTGCCGCAGGCACGCGGACGTAAAGTGTGCGCCCGGCAGTATCGTAGTAGATCGCCGCAAGTGTCTCACCGAGTGCTGCGCGCAATGCGCCGCCGAGCGCGATCAGCGCTTGAGCGCGTCCGACACTCGCGGTCGGGTCGTAGATCGTCTTGCCGCCACCGAACTCAGCCAGGATGTCCTGCAGGCTGCCGGCCTTTGCCATCCGGCGATAGCGCAGCGGACGCACGCGGCAGCGCGCCGCGATACCGGCGCGACTCAGGGCGGCTTCCGCTTCTCTCTTGAGCGCACGCCGGCGCGGATTGGGCGCATGCAAGGTCACGACGCCGGTCGGCGTCTCCACCGTCGCGCAAAAAACCGGCGCGGACAGCGATGCGATCGCCTCCGGAATTGCCTCGTGTGCCCCCGCACCGATTGCTTGTTGAACCATGGCGCACGCCCCCTCTCAAAAACAAAGGCACATTCGGCTCCGGAAGAATCGCAGCCGTTCGAGGGGGTAAAGTCTATAAAAGAGTGATGATTGTCAAATTCACTACCTTTAAGAGAATCAGGTTGACCAATATTATAAATATAACGTGTAATGACAATATTTACGTATCTTTGAAATATATCGACTCAATTCTCCTCGGGAGGCTTCACCGAACGGAATGCGGCCAATAGAGCTAGGTCGTAGACGGCCTTAAGCACGCCGCCGAGCACCAAGGGCCAGCCGAACGGCGAAAGTCCGAGCATCCAGCCGCCGAGCAAGGGGCCGAGCGCGCCGGCGAGGCTGCGCGGAACGGCGGTCATGCCGGCGGCAGCGGGGCGTTCGGGCGGCGTCACCACCGCCATCACGTATGAGGTGCGCGTCGGTACGTCCATTTGCGACAGCAGGCTGCGCACCACGATGAGCGCAATGGCGATCGCCAACGATGGCGCGAACGGCACCAACATGATGCAAACGTTGGATGGCAAATGGGTGAACACCATCGTGTTGATCAATCCGATGCGCGCGGCTAGCCGGGTTGCCGCCATATACGACACGGCCGCGGCCAGATTGGACCAAAAGAAAATGGCGCTGGCCGCGGCGATCGACAGGCCGAAGCGCTGGAACAGCCACAGCGCCAGCAGCGACTGCACGAACAGACCGCCGCCAAACGCGTCGAGGCTGAACAGGGCGGCCAGTTTCATGACGATGCCACGGGACTGCGTGAGCGGCGCGGATGGCGCTGCGGTGCCGGTCTCGTGGCGGCGGGGTAGCCGCTGGTAGATGATCCAGTTGGCGGCGCCGATGAGCGCGTAAAGCACGAACATGCCCTTGATAGCGGCGGTCAAATCGAGACCAGCCATGTCCACGGCGAACTGAGGCAAGGCGGCGGCGAGCGATCCGACGGCGCCAACGAGAGATCCGGCGAAGCTGTAGCGCGCGAACATGGCGGTGCGGTCGCGATCCGCCACCGCGTGCGCGAGCAACGCATGCTCTAACGGCAGGAACAGGCTGACATCGCCGGTAGACGGATTGAGAGTGCCGACCGCGGCGACGATCAGAAGCGGCCAGAAATTCTCGACGCCGGCAAAGCCCAATCCGGTCGCCGCCATCAGGATCGCGGCACCCAGCAACGCCAGCCGCAGTTCCAACCTATGCGCCAGCGTGCCGACTAGGAGCGTCGCGACGGCGCTGCCGAGCAGGGTCGCGGTCAGTACGCTGCCGACTTGAAACGGATCGTAACCGATGCGGGTCAAATACAGCGGCAGCAGGAGGCTGACGAACCCGTCGGCAAATGCGCGCAAACCGCGCGACCACAACACCAGAGCTGCAGCCGGTGTCGCCGAAGGCGGCAAGAACCCAGCCGGTCGTGCCATCGCGGCGCTTCCAATTGCCGTTACGGGGTCGAGGCAGGTACGCTAGTCGGCTGCATGGAGCACGAATTCGCATGCCTTGTCATGCGCGATTTGGCTGCCGCGCATCGCCCGCCCCGGTCAACGATCCGTCCCTTAAGGTGCAATCATGGTTGCAATGGATTCCGCCGCGACGTCTTCCACCGTATCGACGACATATACCGACCACGGCGAATTGGGCCGATTTGCCGTCGTCACCATCCGGCGCGCGGCGAAGCTGAACACGCTCGATCCGCCGACCATCGGCGCGCTGCATGCGCAGGCTCTGGCGCTTCACGGCGACGAGACGTTGCGCGGCGTGGTGGTCACCGGGGCCGGCGATCGCGCCTTCATCGGCGGCGCCGACATCTACACCATGGTCGATCTCGATGCGGACGGGGCAGAAGCCTTCATCACCTCGCTGCACGAGGCCATCGACGCGATACGGAACATTCCGGTGCCGGTGATCGCACGGGTGAACGGCTATTGCCTCGGCGCCGGGCTCGAAGTGGCCGCGGCATGCGACCTGCGCGTCGCGTGCGAGGACGCCGTCTTCGGCATGCCGGAAGTGAAAGTCGGCATGCCTTCGGTGATCGAGGCGGCTCTCTTGCCCCGCCTTATCGGCTGGGGCCGGACGGCGGAACTTGTGCTGCTTGGCGAGAACATCGGCGCCGGGGAAGCGCTGCAAATCGGACTGGTGGAAAGGGTCGTCGGCCGCGACCAACTCGACGGCGCGGTGCAATCGTGGTGCGCCGCATTGTTGTCGGCGGGACCTCGCGCCGTGCGCCTGCAAAAAGCGCTCATGCGGGATTGGGAACGTTTGCCGTTGGACCAGGCCGTGCAGGCCGGCATCCGGCGATATCGCCAGAGTTACGGCAGCGACGAACCACGAAGCAAGCTCAGGAATTTCGTCCAGCGTCGCCGGAATTGAGTAACTGGAAACTCCCGCAATTTACGAGGAAGCTGCAAAAAATGTAGTATTTTGCCCGCTAGCACAACGTCGTGTGCGCACCAATGGTCGCAAGAACGTCCTGTAACTTATTCAAGAAACTAGACTATCGTGTTGGTTTGGGAGGTGGCATTCTAATTGCTTAAAGAGTGGTTAGCGGGGTGCGTTCTAGCGGGGCGTGCCTACTAGGGTCAATAACAAGGCCGGTGGACCAACGCCGGCGAAGAGGATGGGACAGTGTTGATGCGTTGGGCAATCGTATGTGATTTCGACGGCACCATTGCCGTCGAAGACGTAACAGACAGCGTGCTGGCGCGATTTGCCGATCCGGCTTGGCGCGAAATCGAAAACGATTGGAAGGCGGGGCTGATCGGCTCGCGCGAATGTATGGCGCGGCAAGTCGATCTGTTGCGCTGCGAGCGCTCTGAACTCGACGCCCATATCGATGCCGTCCGCATCGATCCGGCCTTTCCGGCGTTCGTGTCGTTTTGCCGCCGCAAGGGCGTGTCACTGAGGGTGGTCAGCGACGGCCTCGACTACGTCATCCTTCGCGTGCTTCGCCGGCACGGCATCCACAATCTGCCGGTCGTCGCCAATCGCCTCGACATGTTGCCGGGTGGGCGCTATCGCCTCGGGTTTCCGAACGCCCTCGGCGCCTGCGTCGCCGCCAGCGGCACCTGCAAGTGTTCCACCATGTCGGCGGGCCCGGGCCACGACATCCGCGTTCGGCCGCGCCATCTGCTGATCGGCGACGGCGCCTCGGACTTTTGCGCCGCGACCGGCGCCGACCTGGTCTTTGCCAAGGACCGGCTTTTGGCGCATTGCGAGCAGCGCAATCTGCCCCACGTCGCCTTCGCAGATTTTGGCGAGGCGCGCCGGCTTTTCGCGGCATTGCTCGATATTCCCGCGAAGATCGCCGAGCCGCTGGCGGGAGACGGCGAGCGGGCCGCTCTCGGGTTCGGGGATTAGGGCCAATGAGGGATGCCGACCTGTTGCGCCAAGAAGCCGCGTATTGCTCCTTCGGCGATACGGTGCACTACCAGGAGCCGCCGAAAATCTTCAGTCGCTGCGAAGGGTCGTTTCTCTATGACGGCGAAGAGCGCCCCTACCTCGATCTGCAGATGTGGTATTCGGCGGTCAATTTCGGTTACGCCAATCCAAGGCTGAACAACGCGCTCAAGCGGCAGATCGACACGCTGCCGCAACTGGCGAGCCAATACCTGCACAAGGAAAAGATCGAGCTGGCCGCGGCCATCGCCAAGCGGGCCGAGAACACGTTCGGCGTCAAGGGCAGGGTGCATTTCAACGTCGGCGGCTCTCAGTCGGTGGAGGACTCGCTCAAGCTCGTACGCAACGCCAAGGGCGGCAAGAGCCTGATGTTCGCTTTCGAGGGGGGTTATCACGGCCGCACGCTCGGCGCCTCGGCGATCACATCGTCCTATCGGTACCGCCGGCGCTACGGTCACTTCTCGGACCGCGCGCAATTCGTGCCGTTTCCCTATTGCTTCCGCTGCCCCTATGGCAAGCAGCGCAACGATTGCGGCCTCTATTGCGTCGATCAGTTCGCCCGGTTGTTCGATTCCGAGTACTACGGCGTGTGGGATCCGAAGACCGGCCAATCGGAGATGGCCGCCTTCTACGTCGAGGCGATTCAGGGCACCGGCGGCTACGTGGTGCCGCCGCCGGGATATTTCGAGAAGCTCAAGGAGGTTCTCGAGGCCCGCAAGATTCTGCTGGTCGATGACGAAATCCAGATGGGCTTTTACCGCGCCGGCAAGTTCTGGGCGATCGAGAACTTCAACGTGAAGCCGGACGTGATCGTCTTCGGCAAGGCCTTGACCAACGGGCTGAACCCGATCGCCGGACTCTGGGCCCGGGAAGAGCTGATTTCGCCCGACGTGTTCCCGCCGGGCTCGACGCACTCGACGTTTGCCAGCAATCCCTTGGGCACCGCTGTCGCCCTCGAGACCATCAAGATGCTGGACGAGGACGACTACGAAAGCATGACCTTCGCCAAGGGCGCCTATCTTCTGGAGGGATTGCAGGACCTGAAGCGGCGTTACCGCATCGTCGGCGACGTGGACGGCCTCGGCATGGCGCTGCGCATGGAGATTTGCGGCAACGACGGCTTCACGCCCGACAAGGCCATGACCGACCGCATGGTGGACGAGGCCATGAAGGCGGACCTCGAGGTCGGCGGCAAGCGCTACGGGCTCGTGCTCGACATCGGCGGCTATTACAAGAACGTCGTCACCTTGGCGCCGGCGCTCACCATCAGCCGCGAGGAAATGGATCTGGCGCTTGCGCTGCTGGACCGTCTTCTGCATCGGGTTACGCGAGGCTGACGCCATGCGATTGCGCGTGCTCGATCTCGACGGCAGCCTGCGCGAACAACCGGCGCTGAAGGAAGCCATCGGCGAAGGTTCGGCGCAAGTCATCGATTTTGCCGCCGAGCGGGATGCGCTTCGCCTTTGGGCCAGCCGCCGTCGCATGCGTGATTTCGCCGGACGCATCGGCGCATTGGCCGCGCCCGCCGGAAAGGGGCCGGACGTGACGTTTCTCGGCTCCGGCGATTTCCACCATCTGACGTATGCATTGATCGCTCGCGCGCCGACGCCGCTGACGGTGCTGCATTTCGACAATCATCCGGACTGGGTCAGATTGCCGCCGGCATTTCATTGCGGCTCGTGGATCAACCGGCTGCTGGAATTGCCGCATGTGATGCGCATCGTCACAGTCGGTCCCTGCGGCAGCGATCTGGATTTGCCGCAGCTCAAGGGCGGCAATCTCGGCGCGCTCGCGGACGGCCGGCTGGAGCTCTATCCCTGGCGCCACGGGCCGAGCCGCGTCTGGGGCCGTATCGGGTCCGGCGCCGGCCACCGGCGCGAAGGCGATCACCTGGTTTGGCGCTGCGTCGGCGACGACGGCTGGCCGGCTTTTCTCGACGACCTAGTGTCGCGCCTTCCGACCGATGCGGTCTGGATCACCATCGACAAGGACGTGCTTCGCCCGGAAGACGCCGCGACCAATTGGGATCAAGGCGAAATGCCGCTCGCGGCGCTGGTGGCGGCGCTGAAGACAGTTGCCGGCGCCAAGCGCGTCGCCGGCATCGATGTTTGCGGCGAGTACGCGCCGCCCGCTTTCGTCAATCCGCTGAAGCGCATCGCCGCTCGCCTGGATCATCTGCGGGCGAAGGGCGCGGAGCCCGACGTGGCGCGCAATGCCCGCACCAACGCAATTCTTCTGACCACATTGCGCGAGGTCGCCGCATGACGCCGTGGCTGGCCCTGCTGTTTCTGGTGTCGGTGGTCTGCGACGTGAGCGGGCAATTCTGCTTCAAACGAGGCGCCGACGGCATCGAGCACGTTGGCCGCGGGTCCAAGCTCGCCGCATTTCTGGGCGGCTTGCTGCAGGCGCGCTGGCTTTGGCTCGGCATCGGAATCTACGCGGTCGAACTGGTCGTATGGCTCAGCATCCTGGCGCGGGTGCCGCTCAGTCTCGCCTATCCGCTGAACAGCCTGAACTATTGCGGCGTGCTGATCGCGAGCCGCCTGTTCCTGCGCGAACGGATTCCACTCCGGCGCTGGCTCGGCGCGGGGATCATCACGGTCGGCGTGGCCATCGTCGGAGTTGCGGCATGAGTACCACGGACAACAGCTTCTACTACCGCGGCGGCCGCGCCGGGGTCCTGTTGATTCACGGCTTGACGGGTACGCCGACCGAAATGCGTTTCGTTGGCAGGGGCCTGGCGCAAGCGGGGTTCACCGTCTACGGCATGCAGCTCGACGGCCATTGCGGAAGCGAGGCCGACCTGCTCGCAACGCGCTGGCCCGATTGGTACGCCAGCGTCGAGCGCGCCTATGAGCATTTCCGGCGCGACGTGGATGTGGTTTTCGCCGGCGGCCTGTCCATGGGCGCCGTGTTGGCCATGCACTTGGCGGCGCAGCGGCCGGGCGCCGTGCAGGGAATGGCACTCTATTCCACGACGCTCTGGTATGACGGCTGGACCATTCCGGTCACGCGCCATTTAATGCCGTTGCTCCCGATTGTCGTGCGGCTGCCCTTCGGCAAGCGCCGCAGGTTCGCCGAAGCGTTCCCTTACGGCATCAAGGACGACCGGCTGCGTCAGCGCGTGGTGAGCAACATGCTGAGCGGCGCCAGCGGCGCGGCCGGGCTGCCCAGCACGCCGTGGCCCAGTTTGCATGAGCTCAACACCCTGGTCCGGATCGTCTGCCGTGAAATGCCGGCCATCACTACGCCGACGCTGATCATGCATGCGCGCGACGACGACATGACGGCGACGACGAATGCCGACTACATCGAACGCCGTCTCGGCGGCCTGGTCCGCAAGGTCATTCTCGACGATTGCTATCACATGATAACGGTGGATCGGCAGCGCGGCGACGTGGTGCGCGAAAGCGCCGAGTTCTTCACCGGCCTATCCAGAATCTCGCACTTTCGGGCGGTGCATGAGGTTGCCTCAAGCGCCGCCGGTTCGTGAGCGCCGCCATGATGGACGCGCTGGTCGTGACGAGCATAGACCGGATCCCGCGGGCCGAATGGGACCGCTGTTTCCGCGGCGAACTGGAAGGGTGGGACTATCACAGAGCCGTCGAGCAAGCCGGCTTGCCGGGATTCTCGCACCGGTACGTGGCATTGTTCGATCGTGGCGCGCTGCTTGCCGCGGCGCCCGCGTTCATCACCGACTATCGCCTCGACACCACGGTGCAAGGCCCGTGGAAACGCGTGAGCAGCGCGCTTGCGCGCGCCATGCCGCGATTGATGTCGTTGCGCATGATCTGCCTCGGCTCGCCGGTGTCCGAGGTTTGCCATCTCGGCTTCGCGCCAAGCGTCAGCGACATCGATAAGCCGCGATTGCTGACGCGGATGTTGAGAGCCCTCGAAGACTATGCGCGCGAGCAACGTGTCGGCCTCATTTGCGTGAAGGACGCGCCGGATGCGGCCGAAAGTCTGTGGCATTTTGCGCTGGACGCAGGGTATCAGCGCCTGCCCAGCCTGCCGACCGCCGTTCTGGACTTGGATGGTTGTGACGAAGCCGCGTATCTGGCGCGCTTGAGCGGCTCCACGCGCAAGGACGTGCGCCGCAAGATGAAGATGTCGGCCGAGCTTCGCATCGAGCGACGAAGCACGATTGACGACGTGCTGCCGGAAATCATGGCGCTGTACGATCAAACCTTGGCGCGAAGCGATCTGCAGTTCGAGCGGCTGACGCCGGAATACTTCGCCGGCGTGCTTCGGCACATGGGCGCACGCGCAAGTTGTTTCCTCTACTGGCATGTGGACACGCTTATCGGCTTCAACCTGGTTTTGCATGACGGTGACCGTCTGATCGACAAGTTTCTCGGCATGCACGGCGAGCTCGGACGACGCTATAATCTCTACTTCGTCAGTTGGATGACCAATGTCCGTCTGTGCATCGCAGGGGGAATACCGTGCTATCAGAGCGGGCAAGCCGGTTATGGGCCGAAGCGCCGCTTGGGCAGCAAACTGCAGCCGAACTGGCTCTACTTCCGCCACCGCAAGCCGTGGCTCAATCGCGTGCTGAAGCTGGTCGGCCAGCTGGTGCGCGTCGATCGCTACGATCCCGACCTCGGTTCCGGGGACCGGGCGGCTGCATGACCGCAGCGCGCGCGTCGCTCGTCTGGACCCTCGGACTTTGGACGCTGCTGCTGCTGTCCGACACGGGCGGGCAGCTCTTCCTAAAGCTCGGCAGCTCGGCGGTGGCAGGATTGCCGTTCGGATCGGGATGGATCGCCCATGCGGCGACTGCGCCCTGGGTCCTCGCCGGCGTCGCGTGCTACGCCTCGTCCTTCTTCATGTGGATGGTGATCCTCAATCGCACGTCGCTCAGTTTCGCGTTTCCGGTCACGGCTCTGGTCTACATCACCGTCTTGCTGGCGAGCTGGTTCGCGCTCGGCGAGGTCATCGACGGCTGGCGCTGGACCGGCGTCGCCGTGATCCTGTTCGGGGTTTTCGTGCTCGGCGGGGACGGGCCATGATCGCGGCGCCGCAAAAGGCGCGCGGCTCTTTCTCGTCCATCCAGGTCAAACTGGTTCTGGCGTTTCTTCTGGTGAGCGTGCTGCCGATGCTGGTTGCGGCGCAACTCGCGTCCAAAGTCGTGTCGGATGCGTTCGAGGAGAATGTCCAGACCTGGTTGCGCGAAACCTCCGTCTACTTCCTCAACAACATCATCGAGCAGCAGCAAGAGGCGGCCGGCGTCGCCCGCTTCCTGGCGGAACAGGAGGAGATTGCCCGGCGCTTGCGCGAACGCAATGTGCCGCTGCCCGCGCCGCTCGTTCGGCTGATGGATGCCTTGGGCTACGACCTGATCGCAATTTACGACGAGGACAGGAAGTTCATCTACCAATCGCGACCCATCACGGGCATCGATCGCGTTCCTCTGAACAGCGACAACTCGCTTTACCGCGTGACGCTGCCCGACCGCTCGCTGGTGATGGCCGCGGGCGTGCGGCGTTTCGAGGTCGACAACAAGCCGTATTTCCTCGTTCTCGGCACCTGGCTCGACGAGAATTTCATCGGCAGCATGAAGGCGCTGACCTCGCTCGAACTGCGGCTATATTTCCGCCGCGACGGCGCTTTCACCGAGCTGTTCTCCGCCCAGCGCGGCGTCGGACCGCAGGAACCCCTGCCGCCCGCCGTCGAACGTGCGCTGCTGTCGGGCACGGAGACTTACTACGACCCCGACGCCGACGAAGGGCGCTATCGCGGCATGTACAGCGCCATGCGCGACAATCAGGGTGCGTTGGTCGGCGCGATCTTCTGCGGCATCAAGTCGCGCGAAACCTTGAGCGGATGGCTCACGCGAACCAATCTCTTCCTGAGCATCTTCGTCATCGGCACATTGCTGTCGGTGCTCGCCGGTATCGTGGTGTCGCGGCAACTCTCCCGGCCGCTTCGCTCGCTCGGCAAGGGCGTGCAGGCGATCACGGCGGGCGACTTCAACCAGCGCGTCAAAGTGCAGGGCCGGGACGAAGTGGCGGAACTCGCCACCGCGTTCAATGTCATGGCGGCGCGTCTTGGGCAGTTGCACGAACTCGAGGCGCAACTGCGCCGCCGCGACAGGCTTTCCGCGCTCGGCGAGGTCGCGGTCGGCATCGCGCATGAGGTGCGCAACCCGCTCGGCATTATCAAGACTTCGGCGGAACTGGTGCAGAAGCGGGCGAAACTGCCGCCCGCGGACGAAAAGCTGCTGAACTACGTGATCGACGAGGTACGGCGCATCGACCACCTGATCAACGAGTTTCTGGCCTTCGCCAAACCGGCGCCGCCGGCGCTCAGGACTGTCCGCCCGCGGGAGGTCATCGAGCGGGTGGGCCGCTTCGCCGAGCCCGAACTGGCGCGCAAGCACATCGCGTTGACCATTACGGACAATGCGACGGACGCCGTGGTCGAGGGCGACGAGGATCAACTGTTCCAGGCAAGCCTCAACTTGATCCTCAACGCCGCCGACGCCATGCCGGACGGCGGCAGGCTCAGCATCGCGCTGAACGTCGTCGACCAGGACTTGCGGATCGATTTCTCCGATACGGGCCACGGCATATCCGTTGATATCCAGGAGCGCATCTTCAACCCCTTCTTCACCACCAAGGAGAAGGGTACCGGGCTCGGCCTAGCCAAAGTCTTCGCAGTGATGGAGAGTCATCGCGGCCACGTGGATTGCCGCAGTGCGCCCGGCGATGGCGCGACATTCACCTTGATATTGCCCTTAAGCCGACGGAAACCGGTCGATGCCGCATACCATCTTGCTGGTGGATGACGAGCCCAAAATGCGCGAAGTGGTCGGCGTGGCCCTCGAAGAGATGGGCTACCGGGCGCTGACGGCTGATTCGGGCAAGGCGGCGCTCGACACCCTGGAGCGGGAAGACGTCGATCTGGTCTTGAGCGATCTTCGCATGCCGGGCATGGGTGGGCGCGAACTGCTCGCCGAAGTGAAGCGGCGCAAACCCGACATGCCGGTCATTCTGATTACGGCGTATAGCACCGTGAAGGACGCGGTCCAGGCGATCAAGGAAGGCGCGTTCGACTACATCGGCAAGCCTTTTGAAATCGAGGAATTGACGGCCACGATCGCCAACGCGCTCCGTCTGCACGACGTGCTGCGCGACAATCAACGCCTTCGCGACGAGTTGGAGGAGCGCTACAGCTTCGAGAACCTGATCGGCACGTCGGCGGCCTTCCGCCGCGTGATCGAAGCCATCGGCGAGGTTTGCGAAAGCCGGGCCAACGTGTTAATCGCCGGCGAGAGCGGCACCGGCAAGGAGCTGGTGGCGCGCGCCATACACTTCAACTCTCCCCGAAAGGATGCGCCCTTCGTCGCGATCAATTGCGCGGCGATCCCCGAAGGGCTCCTGGAGAGCGAGCTGTTCGGCCATGTGAAGGGCGCGTTTACCGGCGCGGTCGGCAATCGCGTCGGACGTTTCGCCCAGGCCGACGGCGGTACGCTGTTCCTCGACGAAGTCGGCGACATGCCGCTGCCGACCCAGGCGAAGATCCTCCGCGTGCTGCAGGAGCGATCCTTCGAGCCCGTGGGCAGCACGCAAATCCGGACCGTCGACGTGCGGATATTGGCGGCAACGAACAAGGACCTGCGCGAGGCCGTGCGCCAAGGCACGTTCCGCGAAGATCTGTATTACCGACTGAACGTCTTTCCGATCCAGGTGCCGCCGCTCCGCGACCGCATCGAGGACATCCCGCTGCTGGTCGACCACTTCGCCAAGCAGATTGCGCCCGAGATGGGTAAGCGGCTGAACGGCTTCAGCCCGGCGGCGCTCCGCGCCATGAGCGGTTACCGCTGGCCCGGCAACATCCGCGAGCTGCAGAACGTGATCGAGCATTCCATCATCGTCGCGCGCCATCCCATCGTCGACGTAGGCGACCTGCCGCGAGACATGTTCGAACGTCGCGATCACCGCGCCGACGACGTGCAAGTGCCGGCCGCGCTGGACGAGGAACTCGACCGTATCGAACGCGGCTTCATCATCGAGGCGCTGCGGCGCACCAGCGGCGTGCAGATCAAGGCGGCCGACATGCTCGGCATCACCGAGCGCAGCCTATGGCATCGCGTCAAGAAGCTCGGCATTCAAATCGTCAAGCGGACCGCCGAGTAGGCCAGCCCGCGTTTGCGCTACAATGCAGCCATGACAGGTTATCCGCGCGCCATTCTGTTCGATCTCGACGACACGCTGCTGTCCGCCTATGGCCGGCCCGACGCGACTTGGACCCGCATCGTCGAGGCGCATGCGGCCGATTTCGGGCCGATTGCGCCCGCGGAAGTCGCCGCCGCCATCACGGCGTACGGCCGGGAATTCTGGTCGGACCCGGCCATGCACAAGCATTGGCGCATGCGGCTGACCGAGGCGCGGCGACGTGTCGTCGCCGGTGCGATGCGGCAGCTTGCGGAAGCCGGCTGGAAAGTGCCGGAACCTGATCGGGCGCATCGGATCGCCGACCGGTTTACGGCCATTCGCGACGAGGAGATGTGCCTTTTCCCCGGCACTTGCCAGGCGCTCGACGATTTGCGCGCGCGCGGCGTTCTTTTGGGCCTGGTCACGAACGGCGCCGCGGAGCCGCAGCGCGACAAGGTGCGGCGTTTCGAATTGGAGCATCGCTTCCACCATATCCAGATCGAGGGCGAGCACGGTTTCGGCAAACCCGAGGAGCGCGCGTATACCCACGCGCTGGAGCGGCTCGGCGTGACGCCGCGCGAAACGTGGATGGTCGGCGACAATCTGGAATGGGAGGTGGTCGCGCCGCAACGCCTCGGCATCTATGCGGTCTGGTGCGATGCCTATGGCGTCGGATTGCCGGCCGGAACGCAGGTCCGCCCCGATCGGATCATCCAGTCGGTATCGGAACTGCTTTGATCGAAGGGCCGCCGTCGGCCGAACGGAATCCGTCGAGAAAGATGTTCGCCGCCATGTCCGCGAATTCGCCGGGCGAAACCGGGCCGTCGGCGCGGAACCACGTATAGGTCCAGTTGATCATTCCGTAGAAGAGCATCGCATACGGGCGGCGATGGCGCGGTTTGGCCATTCGCGCCGGAGAAATGCGGGCGAGGAGATCGGTCACGTCGGCGATCAATCGCCGTTCCGCGGCAACAATCTCGGCTCGATGCTCTGGCGCCAATGCATCCAGCTCGTTCAGCAGCAGCATGTGTTTGTGCCGCGCGGTCGCATAAATGTCCATGGTCTCGCGCAGCAGCGCCCGGAACTGCGCCTCCGGCTCGCTGCCCGAGCGGTGCGCCCTCGCCATGGCCGCGCTGAGGGCCGCCATGTGGACGCGCAAGAGCTGGTACAGGATCTCGTCCTTGCCGCGGAAGTAATGGTAGACCAGTGCCTTGGAAATTCCCGCCGCTTCGGCGATGTCGGCGATGGATGCGCCGGCGAAACCGCGCGTGGCGAAAAGTTCGGCCGCGTGCTCGATGATCGACTGGACACGATCGTCATAGGTGACGGCGCGCGGCCGTGCCATGGCAATCAACCTTCGCTAATGCCCTAGAACACGGGAATGATGTCGTCCGCGTCGAATGCGACCGTGTCGCCGTCCACGCCGATTTCGGGGATCGCCGGGAAGCGCACGCCATACGGGTCGAGCAGCCCCTTCAGCTTCAGGAATGCTTGGCGCCAGTTTTCCCGGCGCTCTTCGTCGGTCAGGATGCCGAGGCCCGCTTCGCGTGCGGTCTGTTCCAATAGTTTGTGCGCCGGCATCCAGGTGTCGGGCAGTTCCCAGAACAGATTCGGCGGCTCGAACAGGATGCCGGAGAGGAACACGTAGCCGGCGCGGATTTGCTTGGTGAGCTGGGCGCGCTGCTCGTCGGTGAGTTTCGGCAGCAGCTTCTTCAGCACCGTGAGGCAGATGCCCATGTGCCGCGCCTCGTCGGACCCGACGCAACGGAACGCCTCCTTCAACACCGGGATGGTCGTGCGCTTGTACATGTTGTGGAACAGGGTGGACGACGCCATCTCGCCCATGAGGAACGAGGTGAACAGGATCGGCAAGGGGTGCTTCTTCACGCCCTTCTTGAAGCCTTCCCAATAGCGCGCGCCGTTGTGGTGGTACCACTTGGCATTGTTCTGGGCGAGCTTGCCGAGCGCTGTTCCCGGCTCGTAGCCGAACGGTCCGCCCGGCGTCAGCTTGGTGATGACGCGCTGGCAAATCTCCTCGTGGTTCACTTCGTCGCGCGTGACCGAGAAGAAGCATTTCCGGATCGGATCCTCCTCGTGCGTCTCGTAGGTGTGGATCATCGCGCGCGCGAATACCGCCGGGCCGGAGGAGTCGAAGACCGACAGCAGCGCGAACCAATAGGCGATGGCGTAGCGTTGATCCTCGGTGAAGGATTTCGGGTCGAGCGAATTCCAATCCAACCGGTTCGGCGCCCAACCCGGATCGCGCGCCAGGTCGTAGAGCTGCATCAGCTTCGGCGTTTCCGTTTCCCAGGTGAGCGGGAAGATGTTGTCGGCTGGAAAGGGCGGCGGCTCCTTCACTCCGAACAGGATCAGCGCCGGATCGGGCGCATTCTCGCTGCCGGGCGGCGCAGACGTGAGGCGAACGGCGAGGTGTTCGGCTTGAGCAGCGGACGTCATTGCCATGCGTAGGGCCTCTCCAAGGCGAGAATTTATTAACCGAACGGTCGGTCAGTGTATATCACAACAAATTTTAGGCTGCAAGGCTCGTGGAATTCGCTCCCATGGCTGGCGGCTTGTAGGCGCTGTCCTGATGGCGGTGCGCAACCTCTGGCGAATAGGCGCCAGCAACGGAACGGCGGCCTCGCCGGGCGGCACGTCGATGCCGGCGAGGCATTGCTCCGGGTGAAAACAATCGTTGCGCGCGCAAACATTCCGCGCGGCGGCAAAAGTACTAAAGGCTTCCGTCGCCATTGGGCTCCGTCTATCATGCAGCGCAACGAAGCGGCCGAAGTGCTGCAGGGGCTTTAATCTGGGAGGACGATAATGACGACGGGATTCCGCGCCGGCGCAGTCGTGCGCAACGCTTTCATCGCTGCGACCGGGCTAGCACTCCTCGCCGGGCCGGCGATGGCGCAGAAACAAGGCGGCAGCCTCACGGTCGGCCTTGAACTCGACATTCCGGGCTTCGATCCGCTGAAGGTCGGCGTCTTCGACACCGCGGCCGAAATGGCGGCAGCGCTGATCTTCGACACGCTCACCAGCCTCGACGAAGAGGGCGCGGCGCGGCCAAAGCTGGCGACCTCTTGGACGCACTCCGACGACTTCAAGACCTGGACCTTCAAAATCCGCCAAGGCGTCAAGTTCCATGATGGCACGCCCTTGAACGCCGCCGCGATCAAGGCCAATTTCGACCGGCAGAAGGATCCGGCAAATCATTGCCGGTGCGCCTTCTACATTTCCTTCATCAAGAGTATGGACGCACCGGACGACACCACCGTCGTCTACAACCTGGCCGACCCGTCCACCAATTTGCCCGAGCTGTTGACGATCCAAAGCTCGAACAACGTGATCCAGTCGCCTACCGCCTGGAAGACCAAGGGCGACGACTACAATCGCAATCCGGTCGGTAGCGGGCCGTTCATCCTGAAGTCCTGGACCGCCGGCGACCGCATGGTGGTCGAACGCAATCCCAACTACTGGAACAAGGGCCATCCGCATCTCGACCGCGTGGTGCTGCGTCCGCTGCCCGATGCCCAGGCGCGCTACGCCAGCCTGGAAGCAGGCGAGACCGACCTGGTCTGGGCCGACGAATTCGAGGCCGACAATATCGCCAAGGCCAAAAAGGACCCGAAGCTCAAGGTTCACGACTATGTCGGATCCGGCGCAGCGGTCTATGCCTTCAATACCAAGGTCGCGCCCTTCGATGACATCCGCGTGCGCCAGGCTTTGGTCATGGCGATAGACCGCAGTAAGTATTCCGAGGCGCTGACCAACGGCCTGAGCCGGCCGGCCAGCAATCCCTACGGCGACGGCTCCTGGGTCAAGTGCAAGGACGACGGCGCGCTGCCCTACGATCCGAAGAAGGCGGCGGAGTTGATCAAGGAATACGGCAAGCCGGTCAATTTCAAGATGATTGCCACGGCAACGCCGCGTGGCCGCGCCAACGGCCAAGTGCTCCAGCAATTCTGGAAGACCGTCGGCGCGAACATGGAGATCGATCAGGTCGATCAAACGACCATCGTTACTCGAGCCTTCCAGCGTCAGTTCCAACTCACGCCATGGCGGATCGTCGATCTGGCCGATCCCGACCCGCAGATGTTCGCCAACTTCCACACCGGCAGCCCGGTCGCCTTGGCGAACTATTCCAACCCCGAACTCGACAAGCTGCTCGAACATGCGCGCGTGACCGCCGACAAGGACAAGCGCACCGAGGATTATTGCGCCGTCAGCCGGCTGATCAATCATGAGGCGATCTGGTTCTGGACGTTCCAGAACACCTATTACGCGATCTCGAAGGCGAAGCTGAAGGGGCTGCCGAAGCTCTACAGCGGCGTGATCGACGTATCGGATACCTGGATCGAATAGTCGCGTCCTCGGAGTAGGCGACGATGCTCGGTTTCGTGGGTCGCCGGATCATCTATCTGGTGCCGGTGCTGCTGGCCGTCACGCTGCTGACGTTCTTCATCGCATCGCTCCTGCCGGGCGATTTGGCCTATGCGATGTTGGGCGATCAGGCGACCCCCGACAAGGTGGCGGCATTGCGCCATGAAATGGGCCTGGACCTGCCGGTGATCTGGCGTTACCTGCACTGGCTGGGAGACGTGCTGCAAGGCAACCTCGGCCGTTCGTTCCGCACCGGCGAAACCGTGGCGGACGCGATCACCGGCCGGCTTCCGGTTTCCGTCGAGCTGATGCTCATGGCGGAAATCACCGGCCTGCTGATCGGCATTCCGATCGCCATCATTTGCGCCGTCAAACAGGGCGGCGCGTTCGATCGCATCGCCACCGGAATCGCTTTCGGGAAACTGTCGATCCCGGCGTTCATGGTGGCAATCCTCATGATCTATTTGTTTGCGGTGAAACTGCATTTGCTGCCGGCCACGGGCTATGTGCCGTTTGCCGAAGATCCGATCGGAAACATCAGAGGTTTCATTCTGCCGGCGCTGACCCTTGCCTTCGGGGAATGGCCGGTGCTCATGCGGGTGCTGCGCTCCGACATGATCGCAACGCTGCAGGAAGACTACATCGCCATGGCCAAGGCCAAGGGCCTCAAGCCGTGGCGCATCCTGCTGGTGCATGCGCTGAAGCCGTCGTCCCTGACGCTCGTCACGGTCACCGGCATCAACATCGGGCGGCTCATTGGGGGCGCGCTGATCGTGGAGACCATTTTCGCGCTGCCGGGCATCGGCCGGCTGCTGGTGACGGCGATCTACGCCCGCGACTTCATCATCCTTCAGGGCGTCGTCCTGTTCGTGGCGGCGGGCTTCGTGATCGTAAATTTCATCGTCGATCTGCTCTATGCCGTGCTCGATCCGAGAATCCGTCATGGCCGCGCTTGACCTCAGCATCGACACGGCTTCCGTCAGCCCGGTTCGCAAGCGGCGGTTCGGCAACCTGTTCCTGATCGCGGCCGCGTGGATCGTCATCGTGTTCGTGGCTGCGGCGCTCGCAAATATCCTGCCGCTTCCCGAGCCGGACCACATGGACATCGGCGGCCGGCGCTTGCCACCCACGGCCGCGCATTTGCTCGGCACGGACAATCTGGCACGCGACATGCTCTCGCGCCTGATCTTCGGGGCGCGGGCCTCATTGATCGTCGGACTGCTGGCGCCGGTCATCGGCCTCGGCATCGGCGGCGCGCTCGGCATGCTGGCCGGATATTTTCGCGGAAGACTCGAAACGCTCATCGTCGGCAGCGTGGATGTGCTGCTTGCTTTTCCACCGCTCGTCCTCGCGCTGGCGGTGGTCGCCTATCTAGGCCAGTCGATCACCAACCTGACCATTGTCATCGGCTTCCTCAGCATCCCGGCGTTCACGCGGGTCGCGAGGGCCGCGACCTTGAGCCTGGCGCAGCGGGAGTTCGTCACCGCGGCGCGCGCGCTCGGTGCGACGCACCTGCGCATCCTGGTCCGCGAGTTGCTTCCGAACGTGTTTCTGCCGTTGCTGGCGTTCTTCCTGCTGGCGGTCGCGGTCACCATCGTGGTCGAAGGCGCTTTGAGCTTCCTCGGCCTCGGCGTGCCGCCGCCGACACCGAGCTGGGGCAGCATGATCGGCGAGGGGCGGGAGAGCTTGGAGTTCACGCCCTGGCTGGCCTTTATCCCGGCGGTCACCATGTTCTTGACGGTGCTTGCCTTCAACATCGTGGGCGATACGCTCCGCGCCATTACCGATCCGCGCCAGGGCGCACTGTGAACGCCGCTCCGCTGCTGTCCATCGAGAATGTGAGCGTCGATCTGCCGACGCCGCGCGGCAATTTGCGCGCCGTTGACGGCGTCGACCTGGTCTTGGCGCCGGGCCAGACGCTCGGCATCGTCGGCGAGTCGGGCTGCGGCAAGACCATGCTGTCGCGGGCGATCCTGCAACTGCTGCCGAAGAAGGCGAATTTGACCGGTCGCGTGATGTTCGACGGACGCGATATGGTCACGCTGCCGCGCGAGGCGTTGCGCAAGCTGCGCGGGCCGTCCCTCGCTGTGGTGTTCCAGGACCCGATGACCTCGCTCAACCCGGTGCTGACCATCGGCCTTCAGATCGGCGAGACGCTGCAAGAGCATCTCGGCATGGACGGCAGCTCGGCGGCCAAGCGGTCGGTGGAGTTGCTGGCTGCGGTCGGCATCCCCGCGCCCGAGCAGCGGCTGAAGCAATATCCGCATCAGCTTTCCGGCGGCATGCGCCAGCGCGTGGCCATCGCCATCGCCTTGTCGTGCGAGCCGAAGCTCTTGATCGCCGACGAGCCGACGACGGCTCTGGACGTAACCGTGCAGGCGCAGATCCTGGACTTGTTGGCGCGTGAGCAGCGCAGCCGGCACATGGCGATGATCTTGATCACCCATGACCTCGGCGTGGTCGCCGGCCGCACCGACGAAGTGGCCGTAATGTATGCCGGCCGCGTCGTCGAGCGCGCGCCGACGTCCGATCTCTTCAAACGCATGCGCATGCCCTATTCGGAAGCGCTGCTGGCGGCGATCCCTAAGATCGACGCGCCGCCGCACTCGAAACTGCCGGCGATATCGGGCCGGCCGCCCGATCCGACGCGTCCCATTCCCGGGTGTTCATTCTCGCCGCGCTGCCGCTATGTCAAGGATCGCTGCAAGGCCGAAAAGCCGGCGCTGACGACGCCTGATTCCGCGAACCATCAATATGCGTGCTGGCATCCCTTGAGCTTGCGCGAGCGGATGAGCGCCTAATGGCTGTTCGGGCCGCGCATCGATCGGACGATTCGGTGCTCCAGGTGAAGAACCTGGTGGTCGAATACGAGGTCGGCGGCAAGACCGTGCATGCGGTTTCGGACGTGAGTCTCGACATCGCGCGCGGCGAGACGCTGGGACTGGTCGGCGAATCCGGCTGCGGAAAATCCACGTTGGGCAGGGCCATCCTGCAGCTCCGCTTGCCGCGTTCCGGCAAAGTGGTATTCGACGGCCACGACCTGACGGCCATGTCGGGGGAGCCGCTGCGCAAGCTCAGGCGCCGGGTGCAGCTCATATTCCAGGATCCGATCGCGTCGCTCAATCCGCGCCGGCGCATCGGGGACATCGTCGCCGAGCCCATGGTGATCAGCGGAGTGGCCGACAAGGCTGTTCGCGAAAAGCGCGTGCGCGAGGTCCTGACGGCCGTCGGCCTCGATCCCGACCTCGTCATGGGCCGCCTGCCGCACGAATTTTCCGGCGGGCAATGTCAGCGCATTTGCATTGCGCGCGCCTTGGTGCTGGAACCGGAGCTGGTCATCTGCGACGAGCCGGTCTCGGCGCTGGATGTTTCGATCCGCGCGCAAATTCTCAATCTGCTCGAAGAGATGAAGGCGCGCTACGGGCTGACGTTGCTGTTCATCGCCCACGATCTGGCCGTGGTGAAGGCCGTAAGCGATCGGGTGGCGGTGATGTATCTCGGGCGGCTCTGCGAAGTGGGTCCGACGGAAGAGCTGTTCCGGCGGCCGGCGCACCATTACACGGAGCTGTTGCTGGAAGCGATTCCGTTGCCCGATCCGGACGCAAAGCCGGCCGAGCATGTGGCCGTCGGCGAACCGCCGTCGCCGATCGCGCCGCCGTCAGGGTGCCGCTTCCGCACGCGCTGCCCGCGCGCCGATGCGAAATGCGCCGAAATCATGCCGGAACTCCGGCCCGTCTCGGCCGGGCATTTCGTCGCCTGCCACTATCCGCTCTGATCGGAACGACTGACTTCTACGCCGGCAGCAGTGCGACGCGTTCGCTTTTCAGCACGCGCACCACGGCCGGGCGCTGCATGACGCGTTTCATGTAGGCGGTCCAGGCGGGGCAGGTCTCGGTGGACATGGTTTCGCCGGCGCGCCAGCCCCACCGGTACAACGCCAGGAACATGCCGTCGGCGATGGAATACTGCGTGCCCGCCGCGTATTCGTGCGTCGCCAGCCAGGTTTCGACGTCGCTCAGGACCTTGCGGACGCGCGGCTTGGCCGCATCGGTGAGCATGGAGTGCTGCGCCTCGTCGTCGAGGAAGCGCTCCGGCCGCCACAATTGCGCGAAGACGACGTGGGCCGTGTTGGTCTGCCACACGAGCCATTCGAAGCACTTCGCCAGCTCCAGCGAGTCGTAGGGCAGTAGGCGCGCTTGCGGGTATTGATGGGCGATGTAGAGCATGATCGCCGCGTTCTCGGTCAGCACGCGATCCTCGATCTCCAAGGCCGGGACGTAGCCTTTGGGGTTCACCGCAAGGTATCGCTTGCTCAAATTTTCCCGGTTCGGCTTCGACACCAGCACCTGTTCCGCTTCGTAGACGGCGCCGGCTTCTTCCAGCATGACGTGCGACGCCAGCGAGCAGGCCCCAGGACTGTAGTAAAACCGCATGGTGCCTTCGATCATGTCAGTGCCTCGCGACAAACCGGATTGCCACGCCGCAGGCCTCTTCCGGGCCGACGACGATGGAGCCGCCGGCGGCCGAGTGGCGGACGCCTTCCTTCTTGAGATGCGCGCCTGCCTTGCCGAGATCGTCAACGAGCATATCGAGCGCCGCGACGAAGGGCGGCTTAGGGCGGAACTTCGCGCCGGGAATTGCCGAGGCCACGACGTTCGGCGCCGAAAAACGAAGCACGGCCGTGCCCGCCGCGACGGTCACGCCGCTGGCAGAATCTTCGGCCTTCGAGCCCAACAACGCGGCGTAAGGTGCGGCGGCGGCTTTGGGCTCGGGCGATGCGATCAGAAGACCGGCGATGCCGAGGGCGCCGTTGGTATGGCGCTGATACGCCGGCAGCCACACTAGCTCGCGCGTGTAGTGCTGGCACATGAACAAATTCAGCCCGGGCAGTTTCTCGAAGGGCAAGCGCACCACGCGGAATTTCGCGTCCTTGGTGCCTTCGGCGACTTTCACCGGCCGCGAGAATTCGATCGCCGGCAGCGGCGAAAGCTTCGCCTTGGCGAACGCGTCAAACGCCGCGTCGGCGCTGGCGCCGGCCAGCGCCATCTCGCGCAAGCCCTCGCCGTCGCGCTCCAGCGCCGTCACGCGGCCCGCGTTCGCCTCGGTCGGCGTCAGCACGCCGAGCAGCTCCACGTAGTCGCGCTGAAACATGATGCAATAGTTGCCGGTACCCATATAGGCGCTGTGGGTGCCGCGCGGCGTCAGGTTGAATCCGAGGCGGCGGTAACGCTCCGCCGATGCATCGAGATCTCGCACCCCGATGACGCAGTGATCGATGCCGATGAACGCTTGGGCCATGGACGCCTCCTGCGGCCTGTGCTGCGAGGATCGTTCCCAATTGCACGCTCTTTGTCCACTACGCATCTCGCTTGTTGGCCGGTGCCGGCCCGGCTACCATCGCCGCGCCCTGATGAAAGACGCGATAAGGAAACGCCGAATGCGCATATTGTGGCCCGATGCCCGCTTCAACGACGGCACCGAGATCGAGCGGCGCATGGCCGGTCAGGATGCCGAATTCGACATCCACAACGAGTCCGATCCCGATGCCATTCCGGAATCGAGCTGGTCGGCCGCCGACGTGGTTATGGTCTACAACACCATGAAGATCGACCGCCGCGTGTCTGAACGGCTGAAACGGGCACGCATCTTGATCCGGATCGGCGTCGGCTACGACAAGATCGACTTGAAAGCGTTCGGCGAGCTCGGCATTCCCGTTTGCAACACGCCCGACTACGGCACGACCGAAGTGGCGGATACGGCAATTGCCATGCTGCTGTCGCTGTCCCGCGGCATCGTCACCTATGACGAAATGCTGCGCCAGGATCCGCACGCCAACTGGACGTTCCGGACAGCGCCCGCCGTCCGCCGCTTGCGCCACCGGAATTTCGGGGTCGTCGGACTTGGCCGCATCGGCACCGCGGCGGCGCGGCGCGCGCGCGCCGTC
>DASQHM010000095.1:0-8073 GCA_035632095.1 Candidatus Cybelea sp.
GTCGAGCGCGGTGATGACCACGTCGAGATCCTCGCCGAGCACTTTTCGATTGGCGCAATCGAGCGCCAATCCGTAGAGCACCGCAAGCGTGTTGGAGGGAATTGCGGAGCGCAGCCACTGGATGACGTAGCCGTCATCGTCGTAGTGCGACGGCTTGATCAGCACCAAGGAGAAGCGCCGGCGCTTCGGCGATTCCGCCATCCTCGTCTCCTGTTCCGCCGATCTGCGTCGCGTGCGACGCGTCAGCTGCGCCGAGTATGGCACGAGAAGCGCGTGACGCAACCGGCATTTGCGAATTTCGACGCAAATCCAAAGGCATGCCCGCGTTGGCTCTATTTGCGGTGTAATCGGCCGAGAGCCATTTCTTGCATTCAGGTCAATCGAACGCGGACTTCAGATCGCGCTTGAGGATCTTTCCGTTGGGGTTGCGCGGCAGCGGCTCTTGGCACAACGCGATTCGGACCGGAACCTTGAATGCCGCAATGCGCGTGGCGGCGTGACGCTTCAACTCGTCCTCGCTGACGCTCATGCCGGGCTTCAACTGCACCACCGCCGCGACTTCCTCGCCGAGCACGCGATGGGGAATCCCGATCACGGCCGCATCCATCACGGCCGGGTGGCTGTAAAGGGCATCCTCGACTTCGACGCAGTAAATGTTCTCGCCGCCGCGGATCAGCATGTCCTTGGCGCGGTCTAGAATATAGAGAAAACCTTCGTCATCGATGCGGACCACGTCGCCCGTATGCAGCCAGCCGTCGGTGAAGGACTGCGCCGTCGCCTCGGGATTGTTCCAATAACCCTTCACGATGTTCGCGCCCTTGACCCAAAGCTCGCCATTGCCGCCAGGCTCCACGTCGCGCCCCGAGGCGTCCACGACGCGAAGATCGCAGATCGGCACCGCGAGACCGGCGCTGTCGGGTTTGCGCTGATAATCCTCGCCGACGTTCTGCGTCGTGACGGACGACGTCTCCGTCATGCCGTAGCCATTCGAAGCCTGGGCCGCCGGCATGCGGCCGCCGATCCGCGCCACAAGTTCCGCCGCCGCGGGCGCGCCGCCGTAGCCGACGGACTCCACGCTCGACAGGTCGTAGCGGCCGAAGTCCGGCGATTCGATGACCTGCCACGCCATGGAGGGAACGCCGCCGAAGCCGTTGATGCGCTCGCGCTCGATGAGCTGCATGGCGCGCTCCGGATTCCAGCGGCGCATGAGGACGAGCTTGTTGCCGGCGAACAGGCTCGCGGCCAGCACGGAATGACAGCCGGTCACGTGAAAGAACGGCACCGACAGCAGATACGATTTCTTCGGCTGCGGTTCGTCGGGGCCGGGCAATTTCTCGCCGCGCCGCAGTTTGGCGCGCGCAGCCGAGAAGGCCAGGCTCAGCAGATTGGTGCAGATGTTGCGATGGGTGCCGAGCGCGCCTTTGGGCTTTCCCGTCGTGCCGGACGTGTAAAAGATGGTCGCATCGTCTTCCGGATCGATGGCGACGTCGGGCAAAGTCGCATCGACAGGCGCGTCGTTCAGGACGTCGCCAAAGTCCAACATGCCCGCGGCCAACGGCTTGCCGCCCCGCGCGACGATCGTCGCACGCAGATCCAACGCGGCCAAATGCGGTGCCAGCCGCTCCGCCCGCTCGGCATCGGTGATCAGCAGAACCGACCCGGAATCCGACAGGCAGTATTCGAGCTCGGGCCCCGTCATCCAGGCGTTGAGCGGCACGGAGATGGCGCCGACCGCCGTCGTGGCCCAAAAGGCAATCGACCATTCGGGAAAGTTCCGCATGGCGATGGCGATGCGGTCGCCCTTTCGAATGCCAAAACGGCCCGTCAACGCGCAAGCCATGCGGGCGACGGCCTGCAAATGTCCGGCATACGTCATGCGCTCGTCTTCGTAGACGAGAAACGGCAAATCGCCGTGGACCCGGCTTTGTTCCAGGATGGCGCGCAGGTTCGGCGGCGCGTTCTTCCAAACCCGCGTGCGCATGCCGAAGATATCGCGCTCCTCCATCTCGAACGGCGCACCGGGCGCCGTGAGCGCGGCATAGGTTTCGGCAATCGACATGGACATGCGGGACTTCCAGGCCAGCTTCCTTCCCGGCGCGAGACTAGTGGATGTCGCCTGCCGCGCCAACCCGGCCGAGGCGGCCGGTCAGACCCGGTTTCGCTCCACCAGTTGCTTGGCGATGATGATGCGTTGCATCTCGTTCGTGCCCTCGCCGATGCACATGAGCGGCGCGTCCCGGTAGTAGCGCTCGATATCCAATTCCTTGGAATAGCCGTAGCCGCCGTGGATGCGCATGGCTTCGAGCGAATTCTCCACCGCCGCTTCCGAAGCGAAGAGCTTGGCCATGCCGGCTTCCATATCGCAGCGGTGCCCCGCGTCGTAGGCCCGCGCGGCCTGCTCCGTCAGCAGCCGCGCCGCCTCGACCCGCGTCGCCATATCGCCTAGCTTGAGCTGAATCGCCTGATGCTCGCAGATGGGCTTGCCGAACGTCTTGCGGATCTGGGCATAGCGAACGGAATCCATCAATGCGGCCGTCGCCACCCCGACGCCGCGCGCCGCGACGTTGATGCGCCCCAGTTCCAGGCCACCGACGGTGTGAAGGAATCCGCGGCCTTCGACGCCGCCGATGAGGCGGTCCGCAGGCACCTCGTAGTCCTGAAAGATCAACTCGGCGCTGTCGATGCCCTTGTAGCCGATCTTCTCCAGCTTGCGGCTGACGGTGAAGCCCGGCCCCTTCTCCGCCAGCAGCATGGACATGCCCTTGTGGCGCGGATTGGCATGCGGATCGGTCTTCACCAGAAGCGCCACGCAATTGCCGTGGATGCCGTTGGAAATCCACGTCTTGGTGCCGTTCACGACATAGACGTCGCCTTTGCGCAGAGCGAGCGTTCGGATCGCCTGCAAATCCGTGCCGCAATCGGGCTCGGTCAGGGCGAGCGCTCCCCGCATCTCGCCGCTGGCGAAGCGCGGAAGATAGGAACGCCGTTGCGCCTCCGTGCCGAAGCGCTGCACGCAAGACGCCATGATGAGGTGCGAATTGAAGATGCCGGTCAGCGACATCCACACCTCGCTGATGGTGGCGACGATCTTGGCGTAGGTCGAGGCGCTGAGGCCAAGCCCGCCGTACTCGGGCGCAATGGTGGCGCCGAACAATCCGAGCTCGCTCATCTGCCGTACCATTTCGGCCGGCCAGATATCGTCATGCTCCAACGCCCTCACCTGCGGACGCACGTCGCGGTCGAGCCACTTGCGGATCGAATCCAGGATTTGCGCTTCTTCCTCGGCCGCAGTGATATTGACCAGACGCCCTGTCGGTTCGCTCATGTTTTCCCTTTCGGCCTATGCGGCCAACAATTCGACCAAGGCCCGCACAACCGCCTCCGGCGCTTCGCGCGGCAGGAAGTGACCGGCGACCGGCACTACCTCGCGCCGATACGGTCCCGAAAAGAAACGCGCGTGCTTCTCCGAACCTTCCGGCGGATCGACGCCATCGCAGGCGCCATGCAGCACGATCGTCGGCACGGTGATCTTGGGCCGGGCGGCGAGTTGCCGTTCGATCGATTCCAGATCGGGATCGCCCGGCGCCTCGCGGTAGCGATGCCGATACGATTGAATCACCACGTCGACGAAATCCGGATTGTCGAAGGCGGCGGCCGTCGCCGCGTAGGTCGCGTCGTCGAAGTGCCAATTCGGCGACCATAGCTCCCATAGCAGGCGGCAGATCTCGCGGCGATTAGCCGAAAGGCCGGCGCGCCCGCGCGCGGTGTGGAAGTACCATTGGTACCAGAAGCGCCATTCCTGCCGTGCCGATGCGGGCGAGCCGGAGCCGGCGATATTCTGGATGTTGTAGCCGCCGATGCTGACCAGGGCACGCACGCGCTCGGGCCAAAGCGCCGCGACGATGCAGGCCGCGCGGCCGCCCCAGTCGTAGCCGGCCAGCGCCGCGCGTGCGATGCCGAGCGCATCGAGGAAATCGAGCAGGTCCTTGCCGAGCGCCGCCTGCTGGCCGGAGCGCGGCGTCGCTGTATGCAGAAATCGCGTCGGCCCGTAACCGCGCAGATACGGCACCAGCACGCGACAGCCCTTGTCCGCCAGCGACGGCGCCACGCCGTCCCAGGTTCGCACATCGTCGGGAAAACCGTGCAGCAGCACGACCGGCGCGCCGTTCGCGGGACCGTTTTCCTCGTACGCGACGGCGAGAACCGGCGTGCGGACGGTCTTCAATGCCGGCGCCTCAGTAATTTGCCTTGTCATCGATGCCGTGACCGCGTTTCGGCACCAGGATCGTACGCTCGTATTCGCAGACCACGACACCATGCTGGTTCTTGCCGATGGTTTTGACCGTGACGAGGCCCTGGCCCGGCCGGCTCTTGGATTCGCGCTTGTCCAGCACTTCGGATTCCCCGTACAGCGTGTCGCCGGCAAAAAGCGGCGCCGGCATGCGGATGTCCTTCCATCCGAGATTGGCAATGGCTTTCTGGCTCACATCCGAAACGCTCATGCCGGCGAGCAGCGCGACGGTGAAGGTGCTGACCACGATCGGCCGGCCGAATTCCGTGTGTTTGGCGTACTCCGCGTCGAAATGGAGCGGATGGGTGTTCATGGTGAGCAAGGTGAACCAGGTGTTGTCGGCTTCGGAAATTGTGCGGCCGGGCCTGTGCTCGTAGACGTCGCCCACTTTGAAATCATCGTAGTAACGCCCGAAGGATTCGCGATAGCGATTTTCGCCGACCTTTTTGGCTTCGCCCACCATTGGCGCCTCCCGCGGCGGTGACGACATAACGATCAGCCGATCGCGCCCGCCTTGCGCAATTCGGCGATTTCGGCGCTTTCGAGCCCGAGCAGATCGCGCAAAACCGCATCGGTATGCTGGCCGACCAGCGGCGGCGGCGCGAAGGTGTCCTCGTAGGTGTCGCTGAGCTTCACCGGATTGCCGGGCTCTTCCATGCTGCCGCCGAGCGGATGCTCGACGCGCACGACCATGTTGCGCGCGCGCACCTGCGGATCGTTCAGCGCCTGCAGAAATCCGTTCACCGGCCCGGCGGGCACGCTTGCGGCCTTCAACCTTGCGAGCCACGCCTCGCAGGTGTCCGTGGCCAATCGCGCTTGCACCTGTTCGGTGATGAAGGGTCGCGCCTCGAGCCGGCCCGCCGGCGTCGCGAAAGCCGGATCGTCCAGCGCCGCCGCATCAAGCACTTCGACCAGACTGCGCCATTGCTGATCCGTCACCACGGCGAGAATCAGATATCCGGTCTTGGTGCGGAAGCTGTCATAGGGCGTATGGCCGAAATGGGCATTGCCGAGCTGCACCGGATCGCGCCCCGACATGAGCGCCATGGTCGCCATATAGGTGAGAAGCGAAATCTGGCTGTCCAGCATGGAAATGTCCACGTGCTGCCCACGGCCCGTAGTCTCGCGGGCATGCAAGGCGCCGAGAATGCCGATGGCCGCGAACATGCCGGCGTTCAAATCCGCGAACGGCAGGCCGGGACGCACCGGCGGCTGACCCGGCTCGCCGGTGATGGACATGCCGCCGCTCCAGCCTTGCGCCACCATGTCGAAGGCGGGTCGGTTCGGTTCCGGTCCGGTTTCGCCGAAGCCGGTGAGCGAACATGTGATGATGCGGGGATTGATTGCCGCCAGCGACGCGTGGTCGATACCGAGCCGCTTCGGCACGCCGGGACTGAAATTGTTCATCACCACATCCGCATGCTGCACCAGCCGGTGCAGCAGCGCGCGACCTTTGGAGTTCTTCAGGTCGATGGCGACGCTTTCCTTGTTGCGGCCGAGGGTGAGCATGTAGCTGCCCATGCCGTGCAGCGAATAGTCGGGATGATTCTCCTGGAGCCGCCGCGTCTGCTCGCCGGCGCCCGGCGGTTCGATCTTGATCGTCCGCGCGCCCATGTCGGCCAGCAGCATGGTGCCGAACGGCCCGGCCAGCATGTGCGTGAAATCGAGCACGATGACATCGGACAGCGCTTTCACGAGCCCTGCTCCTTGGCGGCGCGCAGCTCCTGCATCACGGCGGACGTATGCTCACCGAGCCGTGGCGCCGCGCTCCGCACGGCGCCGGGTGTTGCCGAGAGCTTGACGGGTACGCCGAGGACTCGCGTCTCCCCGGCCGCCGGATGGCCGACCTTCGCGACCATCCCACGCGCTTCCGCAAGTTCGCTGGTCAGCACCTGGTCGTATGTCTGCACCGGCCCGTTCGGGATGCCGGCTTGGTCGAGCAGATTGCACCAATGGGTGGTCGGTTGCGTTTCGAGGCGGGCCTGGAGAATGACAACGAGCGTCTTGCGATTGGCGACGCGGGCGGCGTTGCTCTTGAAGCGCGGGTCAGCAAGCAGACTCTCGACGCCCAGGATTTGGCAAAGCCGCGTCCAGAACGCCTCGGATGCGCCGCCGATGGTGAGCCAGCCGTCGGCGGTGCGAAACACCTGGTAGGGCGCGCTGCCGCGATGCGCCTGGCCGAGCTTGGAAGGGCGCTTGCCGGTCGCGAAGAACTCCGCCGCTTCGTAGATGCCGAAACTCACGGCGGTGTCATAAAGCGACGTGTCGACGAATTGGCCGAGCCCGGTGCGCTCTCGCGCCGCCAATGCGGCCAGGATGCCGATGGCTGCGAACATCCCGGCGCCGATGTCGGAGATCGGCGGCGGCAGGCGGTGCGGCGGACCGTCTTCGTCGCCGCAGACCGACATCAGGCCGCTCATCGCCTGCGTCATCAGATCGAAGCCGCCGCGTTCGCGATAGGGTCCGGTCTGCCCGAACCCGGAGATCGAGCAATAGATCAGCCGCGGATTGCGCGCCGACAAAGCCGCATAGCCGAGACCGAGACTGTCGGCCGTGCCGGGCTTGAAGTTCTCCACGAACACATCCGCGCGGGCGGCGAGATCGCCGCATACCCGAGCGTCCGCCTGATCCTTCAAGTCCAGAACGATGCTGCGTTTGTTGCGGTTGACCTGCATGAACGGCGCGCTTTCGCCGCCGACGAAAGGCGGCGAGCCGCGCAGGTCGTCCCCCCTGCCCGGCCGCTCGACCTTGATCACGTCGGCGCCGTGATCGGCGAGGATCATGGTGCAGTACGGTCCCGAGACGAAACTGGTGAGATCGATCACCTTTAATCCTGCCAGTGCGCCAACGTTCATCCCGCGCCCGATCAATAGGATCGCGGCAGGCCGAGCACGTGCTCGGCGACATAAGCCAGGATCATGTTGGTGGAAATCGGCGCCACCTGGTAGAGGCGCGTCTCGCGAAACTTGCGCTCGACGTCGAACTCCTCCGCGAAACCGAAGCCGCCATGAATCTGCAGGCACATGTCGGCGGCGGCCCATGACGCTTCCGATGCCAGCAGCTTCGCCATGTTCGCTTCGGCGCCGCAGGGCTTGCCGGATTCGAACAACGCCGCCGCCTTGTCCACCATGAGCGCCGCCGCTTCGCTGGCCGCATAGGCGCGCGCAATGGGAAACTGCACGCCCTGGTTCTGGCCGATCGGCCGGCCGAAGACGACGCGTTCGCGCGCATAGGCCGAAGCCTTGGCGATGAACCAGCGCGCGTCGCCGACGCACTCGGACGCGATCAGAATGCGCTCGGCGTTCATCCCGTCGAGGATGTAGCGGAAACCGCGATCCTGTTCGCCGATCAGGTTCGCCGCCGGGACTTCCAGGTCGTCGAAGAACACCTCGGTGGTGGCGTGATTGAGCATGGTGCGGATCGGCCGGATGGTCAGGCCGCGGCCGAGCGATGCGCGCATGTCGACAATGAACACCGACAGACCTTCGGTCTTGTTTCGTATCCGGTCGCGCGAGGTCGTGCGCGCCAGCAGCAGCATCAGATCGGAATGCTCGGCCCGCGACGTCCAGACTTTCTGGCCGTTCACCACATAGACGTCGCCCTTGCGCACGGCCGTCGTCTTGATCGAGGTGGTGTCGGTGCCGGCGGACGGTTCGGTGACGCCGAAGGCCTGCAGGCGCAATTCGCCGGTGGCGATCCTTGGCAGATAGGTGCGCTTCTGCGCCTCGCTACCGTAGCGGAGAATTGTGCCCATGATGTACATCTGGGCGTGACACGCCGCG
>DASQHM010000096.1:0-23334 GCA_035632095.1 Candidatus Cybelea sp.
TCACGAACAGGTCGGGATTGAAGGCCTCGACCACGCGCTTCAACACGCCGTCCGGCATGGTGGCGCCCGCGAAGCCGAGCTTGCGCACCGACCGCACGTCGGTGCCGGCGAAGCTCTGGTCGGTGACCAGATCGTGATAGAGCGTCGGCACGAGATAGAGATTGCTGATGCGTTCGCGTTCGATGAGCGCGAGTGCGCCCTGGACGTCGAACCGCGGCAGACACACGAAACATCCGTCGGTCAGCGCCATGGCGAGAAGCGAGCGTATGCCCATGGTGTGGTAGAGCGGCATCACGCCGAGCGTGCGCTCGCCGCGCAGATACAGGTTCTGCGCCACATGCGCCAGGGCCGCGGCGCGCTCCTGGCGGTGACGGCGCGGCACGCCCTTGGGCCTGCCGGTCGTGCCGGAAGTGTAGAGCATGATCGACACGTCATCCGCCGACGCGGCGGGGCTTCGCGACGTAGGCGCGGCGGCGCCCAACGCCTCGAACGGAACCGTCCCGCCCTGCACGCCCCCGACGGCGATGCGGGGGAGGCGCTGCGCCTGCTTGGAGTCGGCGACCGATTCGGCTGATACGTCCTGGAAGGCAACGGCGCGCGCCTCGGAATCGAGCGCACAATATTCGACCTCGTCGGCCTTGGACCGCCAGTTGAGCGGCGTCATGACGATACCCGCGAATTGGCACGCCCAATGCAACGTCGCCATTTCCAGCCGGTTTTGCAGAACCGCGAGCAAGTGCTCGCCGCGCTTCAGGCCAATCGCTTCGATGCCCGCCCGCACCCGGCAAATTTCGGTGAACCAGTGCGCATAGCTGAGCCGCACGCCGCCATCGACAATGGCCGTCGCGTCCGGACTGCGCTCCACACTGGCGAGAAAGGTTCGGCCCAAGTCAAACATGGGGTGCCTCTTCGGCGGTCTTCCGGCCCGAAATCTCGGCCGCCGCCGCAAGAGCGGCGCGAACGATGCCAGTATAGCCGGTGCAACGGCACAGATGACCGCTCAGCATTTCCCGCAACGCCCGTTCGTCGGGCTTCGGCGTGCGCGTCAGCCAATCGGCGAGCGACATGAGGATGCCTGCCGTGCAGAAGCCGCATTGCAGCGCGTGATGATGGCGAAATGCGAGTTGCAATGCGCCGAGCGTTCCGTCCTCGCCCGCCAGACCTTCGACGGTGTCGACGCACCGGCCCTCGGCCTGCACGGCGAGCATCAGACACGAGCGAACGGCCAACCCATCGACGCGAACGGTGCAGGCGCCGCACACGCCATGCTCGCAGCCGACATGCGTTCCCGTGGCACCGAGCACGTGACGCAGGAAGTCGCTCAGCAGCATGCGCGGTTCGGCGCGGCCATGCGCCGCGCGGCCGTTCAACACGAGGCTGATGCGATGCTGCGCGTCGGGGCTCAGCCGTTTCGACACGACATGGCCTCCTCAAGGGCCGCGCGGCCAAGCTTGCGCACCAGCATGCGCCGATATCGCGCGCTGGCATGCATGTCGTCGCGGGCTTCGAGGTCCCAGGCAAAATCGCTGAGCGCGTCATCGAGGGTGCCGCCTTCGAGAAGCGGCCAATCCCGCGCCACCGGACGGTCAGCCACCCCGCCGACCGCCAGGCGCAATCCGTCCGCCGTCGCCGAGGCCGCCACGGCGCAGATCGCAAAGTCGCCCTGGCGCATGGACAGTTCGCGGAAGGCATGGCCCTCGCCTTTGCGGCGCAGCGGAAATCGCGCCTCCTCGATCATTTCGTCCGGCCGGCGCGTGGTGGACAGCGCGCCGAGGAAGAATTGCTCCGCCTGCACGATGCGTCGCTCTCGCACCGAACGCAGCGCCACCTCGCCTTTGAGGGCCACTAGGCAAAGCGGCAGCTCGCCGCTCGGGTCGGCATGGGCGATGGAACCGCAGACGGTGCCGCGATTGCGCGTCTGATAGTGTCCGAGATGGGGCAGGGCTTGCGCCAGCAACGGCGCCTCGCCGACGAGGCCGCTGCGGTGTTCCAGCGCCGATTGAGTCGACGCCGCCCCCACCGCCAACGCGCCGCCGGAGATTCGAACATAGGAAAGAGCGCCAAGGCTCCCGATATCGATCAGCAACGAAGGCTGTGCCAGCCGCATGTTGAGCATGGCCATCAACGATTGGCCGCCGGCGAGCAGCAGCGCTGAATCGGCCTCGGACGCCAAGGCGGCCAAGGCCTCTTCGGGCGTTTCCGGCCGCAAATAGGCGAACGGCGGCGGCTTCATCGCGTCGAACTCGGCGGGCGCGGCGGCGGATCGTCGATCGCCATCAGTTCGGCAAGTTTCGCCGGCGTCATCGGCAGGTTGACGTCGGCCACGCCGAGCGCGTCGGCCACGGCGTTGGCAAGGCAAACCGGCGTGCTCATGCAATTGCCTTCGCCCACACCCTTGGCGCCGAGCGGCGTAACTGGAGACGGCGTCTCCATGTGGAGGATGACCGGCTCGGGCACCTCGCAGGCCGTCGGCACGAGGTAGTCGGCAAACGTGCCCGAACGAAAGGTGCCGTCCACGTCATAGACCAACTGCTCGAAGAACGCCGCGCCCACGCCGTTGGAGAAGCCGCCTCTCACCTGGCCGTCGACCAGCGCGGGATTCAGCAGGCGCCCGGCGTCGTGCATGGTCACGTATTTGTCGATGCGCGCTTGTCCTGTGTCGCGATCGATCTCCACGCCGCAAAAATCGAAGATGAAACCGTAGGTCGCCGAACTGTTGATCTCGTCCGCCTCGTTCGGCGCATCCAACACGGAGGGCGTCCAGAAGACCGTTTCCCGCAGCGCTGCCTCGGCTCCCTCGCCGAGCGTACCCGGCGCCCAGTGACTCGCACCCGCGACCCGGCCAAAGCTCAGAGAGTTGTCCGGATTGCCCGCGGCATGCACCTTGCCGTCGGCGAACCGGACGTCCTCCACGGCGACGTTGAGGCGGGCGGCGGCGATCCGCGCCAGCTTGTCGCGAAGTGCGACAGCGGCCAGATGAGCCGTGCCGGCGACCGCGCCGGCAAAGCGGCTCGAATAATTTCCCGCGGCGATCGACCACGCGTCCCTGACCGTATCGAATTCGGTCGTGACGCGAATGTCACGCGGCTGGAGACCGAATACTTCGGCGACCACCTGCGCCAGCACCGTCCGGTGGCCCTGCCCTTGCGGCAGCGACGCGACGATGACGCTGACGGCGCCGAGCGGATCGATTGCCACAGTTGCGGTCGACTGCGCGCCGTTCTTCGGCCCGGCCTTTTGCCGCTCGGCGGCGGTGAGCACGGTCGTGATGTAGCCCATGTTGGAAATCGAAGGCTCGACCACCGCCGCGTAGCCGATCCCGTAGAGCTTTCCCGCCGCACGCGCCGCATCGCGCCGGCGCTTGAGCTCGGCCAGCCCGCCTGCGGCGGCGGCTTGGTCGAGCGCCCGCTGGTAGTCGCCGGAATCGAGCAAGGCTCCCGGCGCCGTTCGATACGGAAAGGCGTCGGAGGGCACCAGGTTGCGGCGGATCACCTCGAGCGGATCGAGACCAAGCTCGGCCGCGATCCGCTGCATCAGGCGCTCCAGCGCGAAATAGACCTGCGGACCGCCGAAGCCGCGATTGAGTCCCGTCGGCGCCTTGTTCGTCAGCACGACGCGATTACGGATGGAAACATGGCGGATGTCGTAAGCCCCGGTCATGTTGCCGTGCATGCGATATAGCGTCGCCGGTTCGGGCGCGCGCAGGTATGCGCCGCAATCCTCGATTTGATCCCAGTCCAGCGCCGTGACGATTCCGTCGCGGCGCACCGCTGCCTCGATGCGCGTCACCCGATTGGTGGCCGAGTTGGCCGCCACCAGATGTTCGAGCCGGTCCTCGGTCCATTTGACCGGCCGGCCCGCGAGCCGCGCCGCCGCAGCCATCAGCACGATGTAGGGCGCAAGCGCCTGCTTGACGCCGAAGCTGCCGCCGGAATCCGGCGGCGTCTTGAGGCGCAGCCGGTTCGACGGCACGTTGAGCGCCAAGGCCATGACCGGATGGATCGTCATCGGACCCTGGAAGTTCGCCATCACCTCGTAACTGCCTTCCGCGGGATTCCATTCGGCGACGACGACGAAGCATTCGATCGGCGTGCAGGAGTTGCGCGGGTAGTCGATTGCGAGCGCCACGCGATGTTCGGCCGCGGCGAACGCGCCGTCCGGATCGCCGTAGCGGAACGAGCGGTCGGAAACGACATTGGCTCCCACGGCCGGATGCAGCAGTGGGGCGCCGCCGGCAGCGGCGGTTCGCGTGTCGATTGCCGCCGGCAGCGGCCGATATTGGACGTCGATCCGCTCCAGAACGTCTTCGGCCCGGTAGCGATCCTCCGCCAGCACGACGGCAATCGGCTCGCCCACATAGCGCACGCGGTCGACGGCTAGGCACCAATGCTCCATGGGCTGCTTGACCCCGACCGTGAACGGCCGGGTCCAGCGCTTAACGTCTTCGCGCGTCAACACGGCGACGACACCAGGCAGCGCCAGCGCTGCTGCGGTGTCTATGGCGACAAGTTCGGCGTGAGCATGTGAAGAGCGAAGAACGGCTGCATGAAGGGTCCCCGGCGGCACCGGAAGGTCGTCCGCATACCGGCCCCGCCCGCTCAGCAACGCGGCGTCTTCCAGCCGCTCGATCGCTCTGCCGATCAGGCGGCCGGCTTCGGCGGTTCGATCGGCCGTGTTCATGGTAGAGCCCCGAGCCGGGCGTTGCGCCGGGCTAGCGTCGTTTCATCTTGCCGCGTCAGCCTGCCGGTCCGCACGACGCATTCGCCGTCGACCCAGACGTCCCGCACGGTCCGCGCGCCCATGGCGTAGACGACATTCGATTCCGGGTCGTGCCGCGGCGTGGAGTCGAGACGATCGAGATCGAGCACGATCAGGTCGGCGCGCTTCCCGGCCTCGATACTGCCCACCAGGCCGCCGAGCCCGAGCACGCGGGCGCCGTCGATGGTCAGCATGCGCAGCATCTGCCGCACGGTGAGAACTGCCGGATCGTCCGCCAGCATCTTGCCGACCAGCGCCGCAAGCCGCGCCTCCGAAAACAGATCCATCGAGTTGTTGGTAACCGTCCAGTCGGTCCCGAGGCCGATCGGCACTTTGCCGATCAAGCGGTGGATCGCAAGGGTGCGCGCCTCGATCTTCAAATTGCTTGCCGGACAGTGGGCGATAGGGATGCCGTATCGTGGCCAGGCGTCGATCTCCTCGTCCGTCAGGTAGATGCCGTGCGCCGCGACGACGTTCGGCGTGCCGAGGTCGTTGCGCACCAGGCAATCGAGGGCGCCCCGGTACCCGCGCCGCCTTATATCGGCAACCTCGGCCTCGCTTTGCGCCACGTGGATGAAAATCCGGCAGTCGAGCGCCGCTGCCTTTCGCGCGCATTCCGAAAGCAGGTCATCGGAACACGAATCCAATGCGTGCGGCGCCAGGCCCGCATGGACGCGCCGCTCGGGGTTGGCGCCGAACTCGTCCAACATGCGCTCCGCGGTGCTCCAATCGGCGGGACCCTTGGCATCGCTCAACGTATGCCCCACCACCGCCCGAATGCCGCTGGATTCGAGCGCCGGCGCGATGCGATCCATGAACCCAAGCCGGTCGGCGATACACGTCACGCCGTGCAGCAGGAATTCGGCCGCCGCGGCGCCGGCCGACTGCACATAGTGATCCACCGTGAAGCGTTCCTGGCCGGGTACTGCGTAGGCAGACCAGAACTCGCGCGGCTTGTCGTCGGCCAGGCCGCGAAAGAACGCGGTTCCGGCATGGGTGTGCACATTGACCAGTCCGGGCATGATCAGCGTGCCGGAACAATCGATCACGCTATCGCCAGGCCGCGACAGCGATCCGGCCGGACCTATTGCCGCGATGCTCTTGCCTTCGATGCGAAGATCCGCGCGCGCAATCTCGTTTGCGGCGTTGACCGTGAGTAGCGTGCCGCCGGTGAATAAAGTCGCCATGACCTAAAGAATAGGCTCGCGTTCCATCGGGGACTAGGCTCTGCGCCGCCGCCGCTTGGCGACCGGCGGCGCCGAAAGCTCCTTGGCGAACTCGTTCAGCCGATCGCGGATATGGCCGATCACCAGGCGGGCCGGCGGCGAAAGGCGCTTGGACTTTTGCGCCAGAATTCCGATCCGGCTATCGGAGAGACCCGGCTCCGCCAGCGGCACATGCACCAGCTCGCCTCGCCGGATTTCCTCGATGAACCCTATCGGCGTGAAAAAGCCGATGCCGAGTCCCGCCGCGATGATATGGCGCATGAATTCGATCGAATTGGAGACGATTCCGGGAGAGAGCCGCGCGCCGCTCGTCGCGAATTCGGTGGTCATGATGGCATCGAGTAGCCAGCGATCGTGCAGCATGACCACGGGATAATCGGCGCACTCGGTCAAGGTCAGGCGAGAGCGCCGCGCCAGCGGATGATCGGGCCGCATCAACGCGCCGACGGCCGTGCGAATCTCGGCGAGCACCTCGACGTCGCGCTGGCGCATGTCGGCGAACAGGAGACCGAAGTCCGTCTCCCCAGAGCGCAGGGCTTCGCCGATTTCGCTCGGATCGACGTTGAGCACGGTAAACGTCACTTCGGGATGCTTGGCGCGAACCTCCTGCACCACCAAAGGCAGGAAGCGCACCAGCAGGGATTCCAGCGAAACGATGCGCACTTCGCCGCTGATAACGCCGCCCAGACTGGCGATTTCAGCTTTGACGCGCTGAAAATCGGTTTGCGTTTCCCTCACGTGGCGCAGCAGCGCTTCGCCCGCGGCGGTCGGACGAACGCCGTTCCGTTGCCGCTCGAACAGAGGCACGCCCATCTCCGCTTCCAGCCGGAGGATTTGGCGGTTGACCGCGGAGGAAGCCACGTTGAGCGCCTCGGCCGCACGGCGGATCGAGCCGAAACGGGCGACGTGGTCCACATACCGCAGAACGCTCGCGTGCATTCGCGCTCCGCCCTCGCCGGACTGGCGATGCCGAAATGGCATCGCATCTCGCGAAATTATGTTCTTTTCGCGAACGCCATTCGTCAATACCCTTGCCACGGGCAACGATCGCCTTCGGCGACCGGACGGGAGGTGGGACCATGGGACGTTTCGGCACCAAACGCGTCAATCGGCGTAGCATCATCAAGGGAACCGGTGCCTTGGCCGGGCTCGCCGCAGCCGGCCTCTTACCGCGCGCGGGCTTTACCCAGGCCAAGACGCAGACAATCAACCTGCAGCTCGGCTGGCTTGCGGGCAACAATCAGGCCGGAGAAATCGCCGCCAAGCACTTGGGCTATTTCGAAGAAGAAAAGATCAATCTCGCCATTCAGCCGGGCGGTCCGACCATCGACGGCGTTGCCATTGTCGCGTCCGGACGGTTTGAAATCGGCCAGGTTTCATCCAGTCCGTCGCTGATGCTGGCCGCATCGCAGAAGATACCGGTCACTTGCTTTGCCGTCGGCGCGCAGCGGCATCCTTACGCCTACTTCTCGCTGCCGGCCAAACCGGTCCGCAAACCGGAGGATCTGGTCGGCAAGAAGGTCGGCGTGCAGGCAACGGCGAAGATTCTCCTCTCGGCCCTGCTGAAGAAGCACAACATCCCGGAAAAGGACGTGGAAGTGGTCGTCATCGGCTCGGAGATGACGCCGATCCTGACCGGCCAGACCGACGTGGTGAGCGGCTGGGTCAGCAATACGACCACCTTGAAGGTGCTCGGTCCCGAGCGCATCGACATGATGCTGTGGGACACCGGCGTCCGCCTTTATGCGCTGCCCTACTATGCCACCCGCGACACCATTCAGCGCCAACCGGAGATGCTGGCCGGCTTCACGCGCGCGGCCGGGCGCGGCTGGGAGTTTGCCTACAAGAATCCGGAAAAGACCGTCGCGTATCTGATCCAGGACTACCCCAACCTTGTGCAAGCGGACGAAGTCGAAGGCACCAAGGCGCTGCTGCGCTTCATCTTCAACGAGCGCACCAAGGCCCAGGGCTGGGGCACGTTCGAGCCCGCCGTGTGGCAGGAACAGATCGCCACCTATGACGAGCTCAAGCAGTTCAGCGCCGGCCCGCCGAAACTCGACGACGTCATCACAACGGCCATACTCGACGCGACCAAGGACCAGCGGCCGAAGATCGGATAACAGCACCGTGACGCCGGCACCGGCAATGCTCCGCGCAAGCTCGCCGCCCGGCGCCGAAGCGGCCGAGAAGGCCGTCGTCTTCCGCGGCGTCTCGGTTCGGTTCACCACCGAGCGGGGCACGGTCACCGCGCTCGAGAACATCGATCTGGAAATCGCGCGCGGGAGCTTTCTCACCCTGCTCGGGCCGTCAGGCTGCGGCAAGTCCACCTTGCTTCGGGTGATTGCCGATCTCATCCAGCCGACCGGAGGCAGCGCCGCCGTGCTCGGCCACCCGCCGGAAGTGGCGCGGCAGAATCGCGAAATCGGCTTCGTCTTTCAGGACCCGGCCCTGTTGCCCTGGCGAACGGTGCTGCAGAACGTGACCTTGCCGCTCGAGGTCGGCGGCGGCAAGGCCAGGAGCGGACCGCACTCGGCCGCCGATCTGATCAAGCTCGTCGGTCTTGCCGGCTGGGAAAGCGCCTATCCGCACGAGCTGTCCGGCGGCATGCGTCAGCGCGTCGCCATCGCCCGCGCACTGGTATCGGGGCCGAAGCTTCTGTTGATGGACGAGCCGTTCGGCGCGCTGGACGAGATCACGCGCGACCGCCTGAACGAGGAGTTGCTTCAGGTCTGGGCCTCCACCGGCACGACCGTCGTCTTCGTCACCCATTCGATCTACGAAGCCGCGTTTCTCGGCCGAGAGGTGTTGCTGCTCGCCGCGCGGCCTGGCCGCGTACGGGAGCTTGTACCGGTCGGCTTGCCCTCGCCGCGCCGCCTGGCGATGCGCGAAAGCTCCGAGTTCGTTGCCCTGGCGGCGCATCTGCGCCGCGTCCTGGAGACATGCTGATGAGCGATCATGCGGTCGATGCCCGGTCCGCCGGAAGCGCCTTCGAGGACGATGCGGCGGCGCAGGCGAACTACCTTGCAATCAAGCAGCGCTTGGTTTGGCGGCGGCGCCTGCTGCCCTTGGTGGCAATAGTAGGCATGCTGCTGGTCTGGTGGCAGGCCGTGGAGTTGTTCGGCATTCGGCCGTTCATCGCGCCCTCGCCGGTTGCGGTCGCGCACGTGCTCGTCGCGCGCATCGACACGCTCATGATCAATTTGGTCCCAACCGCCATCGAGGCGGTCCTCGGCTTCCTGCTCGGCAACATGGCGGCCATCGCCATTGCGACGGCCTTCGTCTACAGCCGCACCATGGAGGAAGCGTTCTTCCCGGTCGCCGTCATGGTCAACACAATTCCCGTGGTCGCCAAGGCGCCCATCCTCGTGCTGTTGCTGGGCAACGGCATGTCGCCGAAGATCGCCATCGCCGCGCTGGTCTGCTTTTTCCCGACGCTGGTCAACATGACGCGCGGGCTCCGCGACGTCAGCAAAGAGCAGCTCGAACTCATGCGCATCCTTTCGGCTTCGCCGCGCGAAGTTTTTTTCAAGCTGCGTACCTACAACGCGCTGCCCTATCTCTTCTCGGCCTTGAAAATCGCCGCATCGACCGCGGTTATCGGCGCCATTGTCGGCGAATGGATCGGCTCCACCACGGGCATCGGCGCGCTCATCATCTCTTCGACCTACAATTACGACTCGCCCATGCTGTATGCGACCGTGGTGGTCGGCTCGACCTTTTCGGCGCTGTTCTTCTCGGTCATCTCGCTGCTCGAACGACGCGTGCTCAAGTGGCATTTTTCCATATCGGCGTGATCGCAATGGGTGATGCCCGCCAAAGAGAGGTCCCCCTATGACCGCCACTCCGGATTTCATCGCCGAGCCGGGCGGCCGCGTACCGGTCGCTGCCGTTGCGGACCTGGTGGTCGTTGGCGGAGGCCCGGCCGGAATCGCAACCGCCATCGCCGGCGCGCGAAACGGCCTCTCGGTCATGCTGATCGAACGCTATCCCTATCTCGGCGGCCTTGCTTCGGGCGGCATGGTTCTCGTGCTCGACGACATGTGCAACGGCAATGAGATCAGCGTCCGTGGAATTTGCGCCGAGATGATCGGGCGCATGGAAAGTCTCGGCCTCGCCGTGACTCCGCCGGAAGCGGACCGCAGGTCCGATCTGGCCATGTGGCGCAAATGGTCGCGCTGGGGCGTGTTCGACTTCACCTCGCACGTCAAGCCGCAGCCGATCAACTATTCGACCGCGTTCGATCCGGACGGCTTCAAGCGGGTCGCCAATGAAATGATTTCCGAGGCCAAGGTCGGGCTCCGCCTGCATAGCTGGTTCAGTCGCGCCATCGTCGCGGACGGACGCATCCAAGGCGTGATTTGCGAAAGCAAGGAGGGACGCCACGCGGTGCTGGGCGGCATCGTCGTCGACGCGACCGGCGATCTCGACGTGGCGGCCGATGCCGGCGCGCCGTTCATCGTCGGCAAATACATGGTCACCACGGTGTTCCGCCTCGGCAACGTGGACTGGGCGGAAGCGGAGCGCTTCGAATACGACGAGCCGGAGGCGTTCAAGGTTCTCGACAAGGAAGCGAAGCGCGTCATCGGCGGCTCCTGGGACAAGTGGTGGCTGAAGACGCCCCTGCCCGGCGTCGTCTGGTGCAACTGCCCGCATATGCCGGAATACGACGGGCTCAAGGTCGAAGACCTGACCCGTGCCGATTTCGAGGGGCGCAAGCGCATCGCCGCCTTGGTCGAGTTCCTCCACGAGAAAATGCCCGGTTTCGAACGTTGCTTCGTTGTCGACGTGGCGCCGCAGCTCGGCATTCGCCAGACGCGACTGCTCGACGGCGTATATGTGATGACCAAGGACGACGTGGCCGAGCGCCGCCACTTCGCGGACAGCGTCGCGCGCGGCCGCGACTACTACTACCCCTACCGCTCCATGCTGCCGCGTAAGGTGGCGCAACTGATCGTCGCGGGCCGGCATTACTCCGCGACTTCGTCCGCGCAAAAGATGTCGCGCGAGATACCGCCGTGCATGGCCATGGGCGAGGCCGCGGGCGTCGCGGCGGCGCTGGCGCTGGAGGCCGGGACCGCGCTCGACAAGATAGACGTGAAGAGCCTGCAGGCCCGATTGCGCGCGCAGGGCGCCGATCCCGGCGACCGGCCGGCGCCCAATGCGACGATCGCGGAGGCTGCCGAGTAATGAGCGCCGCACCGAATGACGCATCACCCCAGCCGCTTGCCGGCGTCAAGGTCATCGACTTTACCCAGGTCATGATGGGCCCCTGCGCCACGCAGATGCTGGCCGACTACGGCGCCGACGTGATCAAGATCGAGCGCCCGAAGGTGGGCGATCTTTCGCGCACCTCGATCAGCGACGACCCGGCCGGCCTCGACAATCCGGTTTTCCGCAGCCTCAACCGCAATAAGCGATCCATCGCACTCGACGTGCGGAACGAGGCGGGAAAGGCGATCGTCTACGATCTGGTCCGGCATGCGGACGTGGTGGTCAACAATTTCCGGGCCGGCGTCATGGAGCGGATCGGCTTCGGCTACGCCGCGCTCTCCAAGATCAATCCGCGCATCATTTGCGCCTTCGGGTCCGGCTTCGGCCAGAACGGACCGCTGGCCCACAAGGGCGGCCAGGACGTGCTGGCTCAGGCGCTATCCGGCGTGATGGCGCGCCGCTCGGACGAAGGCCTGCCGTTGTCGATCTACGCCACCGCGCTCGCCGATTACTCCGCCGGGATGCATCTGGTCCAGGCCATCCTGCTCGCGCTTCTGCAGCGGGAAAAGACCGGCCGCGGGCAGCAGATTTCCGTTTCGCTCTACAATTCCATGCTCGCCATGCAAATGCAGGAAGCCGCCATGTGGCTGCAGCGCAAGCGCGACCTGAATTGGGGCGCGTTTCCGTTGAGCGGCGTCTTCGCCACAATAGACGGCGCCGTGGTGCTGGTCGGCGCCTTCAAGGCTAATCCGCTGCAGGACATTTGCCGGGCGCTCGAATTGCCCGATCTGTCGGCGGAGCCTCGCTACGCGACTTTCGCCGGACAGATGCAACACAAGGCCGACCTGCACCGGCAATTCCGGGCGCGCTTCGCCGCCGGCACGACGGCCCATTGGCTGGCGCGTCTCGAGGCCGAGGACTTGCTTTGCGCTCCGGTGCAAACGCTCGCGGAGGCGCTCGCCTCCGAGCAAACCGCGGTAAACGGCATGGTGGTCTCCTTCGACGATGCGGGCGAAAACGACGCGGTCGCCCTGATCGGCACGCCGATCGACATGGATCCTTCGGCGTTTCGCCTGCGCCATCCCCCGCCCAAGCTTGGCGGCGACGGCGAGGACATTCTCCGCGAACTTGGCTACGGGCCGGCGAAGATCGCCGAGATCAAGGCCTCCGGGACCGTTTCGTGAGCGTCATTTTTTCCGTCGACAACCACGTTGCGCGCGTCGTCATCGACCGTCCGGCACGCATGAACGCGGTCGACCGGGCGACGGAAGCCGAGCTCATTCGCATCTGGGAATCGATCGAGCGCGACGATCGGGTGCGCTGCATTGTGCTGAGCGGTTCGGGCGACAAGGCCTTCTGCACCGGAGCCGACATGAAGTCGGACGCCGAAGTGACCGGCTTCGAGTACTGGGCCGCTTCCCGGCCGGGCGGTTTCGGCGGCATCGCGTTGCGCGATTCGCTCGACGTGCCCGTGGTCGCGCGGGTCAATGGCCACGCCCTCGGCGGGGGAATGGAGATGGTGCTGGGCTGCGACATCGTGATTGCCGCAAGCACCGCCACGTTCGGGCTGCCGGAGCCTCGCGTCGGCCGCCTGCCGCTGGAAGGCGGCATCGCGCTCCTGGCGCGGCGCATCCCGCACAACCTGGCCATGGGAATGTTGCTGACGGGGAAGAGGATCGGCGCCGAGGAAGCGTTCCGGTTCGGCCTGGTGAACGAGGTGGCGGCGCCCGAACATCTCGACGCCGCCGTGGATCGCTGGGTTGCGGAAATTCTCGCCTGCGCGCCCCTGTCGCTCCGCGCCATCAAGCAGATGGTGCGGCGTGGCGCCGGCCTTTCGCCGCAGGAAGCGCAAATGCTGCGCCTGCCGGCCCTGGTCGCCGCTTTGAATTCGACGGACCAGGACGAAGGTGTCCAGGCATTCCGCGAAAAGCGCGCGCCGCAATGGACCGGCCGCATCCGCGAAAAATCGCACTAGACGAGATGGATTGCGGCGGCGCGAACGTCAGAAGCCGGGCCTTCGCACAAACCTTCAAGACCCCCCTTGTTTCCCTAGACTAGCCTCTTGCGCATGTTTCCAAATCTATAGGACGTTCCAACCGTGCAGCAGCTGCCCGCGCTCGCGTCCCTGATCCTAGCGTCCCTCGTCGTGATGGGGAGCCCCGGCCCCTCGACCATGAGCGTGACGGCGGTCGGCGCGGCATTCGGCATTCGCCGGTCGCTCGCCTATTTGACTGGCATCATTCTGGGCACCACGGCGGTGCTTGCGGCCGTGGCGGCGGGTGTCGTCACCATGCTCGTGTCGCTGCCGCGGGTTGCCCCGGTCCTTGTCGCGGCATCGGCCGTCTACATCGTCTATCTGGCGTTCAAGATCGCGACGGCGCCGCCGCTGTCGGGGCCGGATCGGGCAGCGAGCGCGCCTTCGTTCGCCGGCGGATTCCTCTTGGGCGTTGCCAATCCGAAGGCTTACCTGGCGATTGCCGCCGTATTCGCGGGCGCGAGGCTCGCCGTCGAGTCGCGCCTGATCGAGGCGACGCTCAAGACGGCGGTTCTGACAGTCATGATCGTCGTCATTCACCTGTTCTGGCTGATGGCCGGCGTTTCGCTGTCCCGCCTGCTGCGGCATCCGGTCACCTCCCGTATCGTCAACCTTCTGTTCGCCGCAATATTGGTCTTCACCGCCATCATGGCTTTCGCCCGCGACTGATGCGCCCTTCCATGCAAGCGGCGGCCTGGTCATGGACAATCAAGGCCGGTCCGCCGATTATCGCCCGCCGAGGCAGGCGCGGTCGGAGTTTTCGCGGGCCGCGTGTCGCGTCACAATTCAGGAGACAAGGATCGAGAATGGAGGAGCACAAACCAAGCCGGACCGCGTTCGGCGCCGCGATCTTGCGCGCGGCGCACCAGATATTGGAGAAGCCTAAAGTATTCGCCGATCCGCTGGCGCTGCGCATTATCGGCGCCGAGGCCGAGGCCGGTCTGCGCGCGGACCTCGCCGCGTTCCAGACGCCGATCCGGCGCCCGCAGCGGGCGGGCATCGCCGCTCGCAGCCGCTTCGCCGAGGACGAGCTGGCAAAGGCTGTCGGGCGCGGCGTTCGCCAATATGCGCTGCTCGGCGCCGGCCTCGACACCTTTTGCTGCCGCAATCCGCACGACGCGGACGGACTCCAAGTCTTCGAAGTCGATCATCCGGCAACCCAAGCCTGGAAACGCGAACGCCTTGCAGCGGCGGGCCTGACGGCAAAGCCGTCGACAATCTTCGCGCCGCTGAACTTCGAGCGGCAAACGCTCGACGAGGGTATCGCTGCCGCGGGTTTCGCGTTGGATCAGCCGGCCTTTTTCTCCTGGCTCGGCGTCACGACGTATCTGACGCGCGACGCCATCCGGCAGACGCTCGGCTTCGTCGCGGCCCGGCCCAAGGGGAGCGCCATCGTCTTCACCTATTCGACCCCGCCGGACGCGCTGAATCCCGAGCAGCGCGCGCACTTCGCGGAGCGGGCCGCGATCGTCGCTTCGGTGAACGAGCCGTGGCGCAGTTTCTTCGAGCCAGAAGATATGACGGCAGAGCTTCGGAGCCTCGGTTTCGCCCGGGTCGAAGATCTGGGGCCGATGGAGATCGGCGCCCGATTCTTCGTCGGGCGCACGGACGGCTTCCAGCCCGGTCCCAGCGGACACTTGGTGTTGGCGACGGTATAGGACACGTGCGACCGCCGGCTACTCGCCGGATGCGGGCTCGTTCGACGGCCGTTCGCCGGCGGGCCCGGCGCGCCGGCCTCTTTCCCGCAGTTGCTGGAAGACGACATAAAGCATCGGGATCAGGAAGATGCCCGCGCCGCTGGCGACTAGCATGCCGAAGAAGACGGAGGTTCCCACGTCCCGGCGGCTGATCTGCGCAGCTCCGTGGGCGAAGACCAGCGGCACCAGGCCGAGGACAAAGGTGATCGAGGTCATCATCACCGCCCGGAAGCGCATGCGGGCGCCGAGCGCGGCGGCGGCGGCGATGGCTACGCCTTGTTCGCGCTGCTCGCGCGCGAATTCGACGATCAGGATGCCGTTCTTGGCGGCGAGGGCGATGAGCACCACGAGGCCGATCTGCGCGTAAAGATCGAGCGTCAGTCCGGTCAGGAGCACTCCCGCATAGGCGCCAAGCACGCCGACCACCACCGAAAGCAAGACCGGGATCGGGATGATCCAGCTTTCGTAAAGTCCGACCAGAAACAAAAACGCGAACACCACGGCCATGGACAGAATCGGGGCGGTCTGGCCGCCGGCCTCATGCTCCTGATAGGCGGTCCCGGTCCATTCGAAGCCATAGCCGGGCGGCAACGTCTTGGCGGAAACATCCTGCATTGCCGCCAGCGCTGCGCCCGACGAGCCGCCCGGCGCCGGACTGCCGTTGATCGTGATGGACCGGTAGTTGTTGTAGCGCGCGATCACCTGCGGGCCGACGACGATGCGCAAGGCTGCGATCGAGCGCATGGGCACCATGTCGCCGGCGCGGTTGCGCACGTAGATCTGCCAGATGTTGTCGAAATCGCGGCGGTCCCGCGCCTCGCCTTCGATGTTCACCTGCCAGGTTCGGCCGTAAAGGTTGAAGTTGTTGACGTAGAAACCGCCGAGTGTCGATTGCAGCGCGGTGAAGACGTCGCTCATGTTGAGGCCGAGCGCCTGCGCCTTGTCGCGATCGATGTCGAGATAGATCGACGGCGTCGAAGCGGTGAAGGTCGAGAAGACGCGGGCCAGCCGCGGATCCTGATTGGCCGCCGCGACCACGCCTTGCATGACGCTGCCGAGCTTCGCCGGATCCTGCCCTTCCAGCGCCTCGAGCTGATATTCGAAGCCGCCGCTGAAGGAAAGGCCGATGATCGGCGGCAGGTTGAACGGCACCACGGTCGCGGTCCTGATCTGCTGGCCTTCCGCGAACATCTTGCGGATCAGCGCCTGCGCCGAGTCCTCCGCGCCGCGCCGGTCCTCGAACGGCTTGAGCTTGGCGAACAGGAAGCCTGTGTTGGGCTCGTTGGCGAAATCGAGCAGCGAGAAGCCGACCACCGCGAAGGTGTCCTGCACCTGCGGCATGGTCTTCAGCACCTGCTCCACCTGGCGTACGGTTTCGCTGGTGCGCGATACCGAGGCACCGTCGGGAAGTTGCACGTTGAGGAAGAAGGCGCCCTGGTCCTCTTCGGGCAGGAAGCTCGTGGGCGTGATCTTGGAAAGCCCGAAAACGCCGGCGGCGCAGGCGAGAATCAGCATGATCGACAGGATGCTGACGCGAACCAGCCGGAGAACGACGGCGGCATATCCGTCGCGGGTCGCGGCGATGAACCGCAGCACATAGCCCATGAGCCCGCGCCTCTTCCCTTCATGCCGAAGGAAGATGGCGCAGAGCGCCGGAGACAGGGTCAGCGCGTTCAGCGCGGAGATCAGCATGGCGCTGCTGATGGTCACGGCGAACTGCCGGAACAACTGCCCGGTGATGCTCGGAATGAAGGCCACCGGCACGAAGACCGAGAGCAGCACCAGGGTGATCGCGATGATCGGACCGGTAATCTGACCCATCGCCTTGAGGGTGGCGTCCACAGGCGTGAGGTCGGGTTCTTCCTCGAGCACGCGCTCAACGTTCTCGACCACGACGATGGCGTCGTCGACGACAATGCCGATGGCAAGAACCAAGGCCAACAGCGACACCGTGTTGGCCGAATAACCCACGGCCAGCAGCACGGCGAAAGTGCCGATCAGGCTGACCGGAACCGCGATGGCGGGAATGACGGTCGCGCGCACGTTGCCGAGGAACAGGAATACGACCATGACCACGAGGACGAAGGCCTCGCCGAGCGTCAGCAGCACCTCGCGGATGGTGTCATTGACGAAGACGGTGGAATCGTAGACGACGCGCGCCTTCAGCCCCGGCGGAAAGCGTTCGCTCAGGCGGGCGAGCGTGCGGCCGACGGCGGCCGCGGTCTGCACCGCGTTGGCGTCCGGGGAAAGATAGAGCGCCACGCCGACGGCCGGGCGGCCGTTGATGCGCGTCTCGGTATCCTCGTTCTGCGCCCCCAACTCGACGCGCGCGACGTCGCTCAGATGCAGGACCGTGCCATCGGGATTGGCGCGCAGCACGATATCGCCGAACTGCTTGGCCGTGGTCAGAGTCCCTTGCGTCTGCACGTTCATCTGGAACTGCTGATCGTTGCCGATGGGGCGCGCGCCGATGCGGCCGACCGGGGCCTGCACGTTCTGCGCCTGGATGGCGGCGATCACGTCGGACGGCGACAGGTTGAGGTTGGTCAGCCGCTGGGTATCGAACCAGATGCGCATGGAATAGTTGAGCTTGCCGAACAGCAGCGCCTGGCCGACGCCCGGCACGCGCGACAGCTCGTCCATCACATTTATGGTCGCATAGCTGGTGATGAAGACGGGGCTAAGCTTGCCATCTTCGCTGTAGAAATTGAGAAATTGCAGGATGGCGGCCGACCGCTTGATGACCGTCAAGCCTTGCAGCTGCACCGCCTGCGGCAATTGCGGCAGGGCCGTCTGGACGCGATTGTTGACGTTGACCGTGTCGACGTCCGCGTTCGAGCCGACAGCAAAGGTGACCGTGAGGTTATAGCTGCCGTCGTTGCCGCTCGTCGACTTCATGTAGATCATCTTGTCGACGCCGACGATCTGCGCCTCCAACGGCTGCGCCACGGCGGCTTCGATGACCGCGGCGGAAGCGCCAGGGTAATTGGCAGTCACCTGCACGCGCGGCGGCACGATGTCGGGAAACTGCGCCACGGGTATGCGTAACAGGGAGATCGCGCCGGCCATGGTGATGACGACGGCGATCACTACGGCGAGCCGCGGCCGCTTGATGAAGATCGCGGAGATCATCGGGGGTCTCGATCTCAGCCGTGCGGCGGGTCGCTTGCGGCGCCCTCGGCGCTGCTGGCGGGCCCGGGCGAGACGCGCTGGCCCGGGCGGACGCGCTGGATGCCGTCGACGATCACCCGTTCGCCCTCGCCGAGGCCGCTCGTCACCGACACGCTGCTCGGCGACGTCGGACCGAGCTGCACGCGGCGCTGCTGCGCATTGTCGTCCCGGTCGACGACATAGACATAGTCGCCCCCCTGGTCCGAAAGCACGGCCGCACGCGGAATCGTCAGCGCCTCGGCCGGCGGACCATCCTCGAGAATCACGGTGACGAATTCCCCGTCGACAAGCTCCCGCGTCGCGCCCGTCGCAGCAGCGCCGGCGAGCGGCGGATTGGGCACATCGCCGCGCAACGTGATCGTGTCGGTGTTGCCGGCGACGGAGTTGTCGATGAAATCGAGGCGGGCGGTCTGGCCATAGATGCGGCCGTCCGGCAGTCGAATCTTGATGCCTGCGGCAGAGGCGTCGGACTTTTCGGCGGCGCGCCGGCGCAAGTCGATCACGGTGCGCGAAGAGACCGCGAAGACCACGTACATCGGGTCCTGGCTGACGATCGTGGCGAGCACGCCCGAGCTCGGACTGACGTAGTTGCCGATGGTGACCGCCGTGCGGCCGATCTTGCCGTCGATCGGCGCGCGGATCTCTGTGTAGCCGAGATTGATTTGCGACTGCTGCAGTTGCGCTTCGGCCCCGAGCAGCTGTGCCCGTAGCGACTGGTCGTTGGCCGTGGCGGTATCAAGCGTGGATTGTTGGCCAGCCGGCGTGTTCAGCAGCGATTTGGCGCGGTAGAGGGAGGCCGCGGCGTTCTGCAGCTGCGCCTTGAGTTGCGTGATTGCGGCCTGCTTAGCTTGGACGTCGGCCAGAAACGGCCCCTGCTCCAGCCGATAGAGCAGCTCCCCCTGCTTGACCTCGGCGCCTTCGACGAAAAGGCGCTGTTCGAGAAATGCGGTGACGCGCGCGACGAGGTTGACGCGGTCCGTCGCCTGGATGCGGCCGACATATTCGCTCGATTGGGTCACCAGCTTGCGAACCGCCGTGGTGACGCCGACAGCGGGCGGATTCGCCGGCGCTTGCTCCGCAAGCACCGGCCCGCCGGTTACCAGGACCGCCATCAAGCCCGCCATAACCATGCAACGCATGCGGATGCTGCCCCTTCTTACGCCGCCTCCTGCGCAGTATTGCAACGGTACGGTTTAGTTTTAATATACGCCTTGCCAAAGTTGCACAAGAGTGCGGGAGGGCTCTGTCGAACTGGAATACGCAGCAGAGCGATCCATAGGGCGAAGCGGGCGGCCGACCCGCGTGGAGGCCGAGCGCCGCCGTCAGCATCTTGTCGAAACCGCCGGCGCCATGTTCATGAAGTTCGGCTTCGACGGCACGTCCATCGATGCCGTGGCCGAGGCCGCCGGCGTTTCCAAGCGCACGGTCTACGCCCGTTACCGCGACAAGAACGAGCTGTTCAACGCGGTTCTGCGCAACTTGATCGAGCGTTGGCTCGTTCCGATCAACGGGTTTCAGCTGGGAACCAGCGACCTCGAACCGATGCTGATGGGGATCGGGCGGCACCTGCTCACCAGCGCGTTGGCGCCGCAGGCGGTGAGCCTGCACCGCATCATCGTGGGCGAATCCGAGCGCAGGCCCGAGTTCGGGCGGTTGGCAAACGACGAAGGGCGCCAGCCCGCGATCCGCGCCATCGCCGCCGCCCTGAAGCGGCATGAGGCAGAGCTCCGCTTTGACGACCTCGAAGTCGCGGCGGAGCAGTTCATGAGCCTCGTCATCGACAGCAGCTTGCGATTGGCCGCACTCGGCATCAACCCCCGCCCCCGCGACATCGAAAGCCGCGTCCGCCTCGCCGTAGACCTCTTCCTCAACGGCGCGCGCCGGCGCTGATACCGTGCCACTTTTCGACCCCGTCGAGTTCCGCGCCCGCCCCGCGATGGACTCGGCCCCGGGCGAATGATATGCGAATACGGCATTCGGCAGGACGGCGGACGGGATTTACCGGCGCAGAGCAATCAAATCGGACGCCAATCAAACGCGACAGGGAGATGCACGCATGAGCACGAAGGTTTCCAAGCATCAGGTCAACCGGCGCCGTTTCCTCACAGACAGCGCCGCGGCCGGGGGCTTGGCCTTAACGGCGGGAAGCCTCGGTTTTGCCCGGGTCGCCAAGGCGGCGTCCCCGGTCAAAGTCGGCATCATCCATCCGGTGACCGGCGGCGTCTCCTACTCCGGCACGCAAGGCCGCGCCGGCGCTATGCAGGCGGTCGAGGACGTCAACGCGGCTGGCGGGATCAAATCGTTGGGCGGCGCCAAGATCGATGCGCTGCTGGCGGACGCCCAGTCGAAGCCCGACGTCGGCGCGGCGGAAGTCGAGAAGCTCAACGAGGCGGGCGCGTCCGCCGTGGTGGGCGGCTATGCCAGTTTCATCTGTCTCGCCACCACCCAGGCGGCCGCCAAGCACGGCCTGCCCTACGTCGTCGACGTCGGCACCGACGACCGCATCGTCAACGCCGGCCTCACCAACACCTTCCGCTTCAGCCCGGGCTACGGCGTGTTCGTCGACACCGCCGTCAAGGCGCTCGACCAGATCAACACCGCGGCAGGCAAGCCCGCGAAAACCGCCATGATCGTGCACGAGGATTCGGCCTTCGGTACCGGCACCGCCAACCTGCTGCAGAAGCAACTCGGCGGCATCGGCATTGAGGTTCTGGAGGTGATGAAGCACCCGACCCCGAACCTCGATTTCAACAACATCGTGTTGCGCATCAAGGCGCGCAATCCGGACATCGTGATTCCAGCCGACTACTACAACGAATACGTCCTGCTCGCGCGCACCATGCAGCAGCAGAAGGTGCGGCCGAAGGCGATCTACTCGGTGCTCGGCGGCGCCGCTTCGCAATACAAATTTGTCAAGGAATTCCCCGAGGCGGCCGCCTACATCATGGATTGCAACCATTGGTACAATCCGAAGAAGCCCGCGGCCCTCGAACTCAGGAAGAAGATCGAGGCCAAGGGGCTGTTCTACACCTACGAAGTCTTTCTGAACTACGAGGCGGTCATGCTGCTGGCCGACGCCATCGAGCGCGCCGGCAGCACCGACCGCGCCAAGATCAACGAGGCGCTGGCGTCCAGCACCTGGAGCGGCCATTTCATGCCCTATGGTCCGACCAAATTCGAGCACGGCCAGAACACCGGCGCGCGCGCGGTCAACCTGCAGGTGCTCGACAACGACATCAAGGTGATCCTGCCGCCCGAGTTCGCCAGCGCGAAGCCGGTATTCCCCATGCCGACGTGACGGAGGCGTAGCGGCGGCGCCCTCGTCGTCCTTTACACGGCGGCCGGGCCATCCGGTCCGGTCCGCGCCGGAAAAACGGTTCGATGGTCGAGTTCAGCATTCTCCTGCCGGCGATCTTGAACGGCATCACCACGGGCGCCGTCTACGTTCTCGTCGCGCTGGGCCTCACGCTGATTTACGGCGTGCTGCACATCATCAACTTCGCCCATGGCAGCCTGTTGATGGTGGCGCTCTATGGCGTCTATTTTCTCTACATGCTGTTCGGCGTCGATCCCTATCTCGCCTTTCCCGTCGTGGTGCCGGCGATGTTCACGGTCGGCTACGCGTTGCAGCGCTTCGTGATCGGCCACGCCAGGCACGGCAAGGACGAGAACGTACTGCTGGTGACGCTCGGGCTCTCGATCATCATCGAGAATCTGGCGCTGTATCTTTGGAGCTCCGACACGCGCACGATCAATACGCCTTACGGCTTCTCGACCGTCGATCTCGGCGTCGCTTTCATCGCGGTCCCGAAGGTCGTCGCCTTCTTCGGCGCGCTTTTGGTCACGGGCCTGCTCTGGCTGGTCATGCAACGCACCGATCTCGGCAAGGCGATCCGTGCGCTCGCCAAGGAGCCTCAGGGCGCCCAGCTCGTCGGCATCGACATCGAGCACGTCTATGCCATGAGCTTCGGCATCGGCATCGCATGCCTCGGCGCGGCCGCGTGCCTGCTGCTGCCGAGCTACTACGCGAGCCCTCACGTCGGCCAGGCCTTCGTGCTGATCGCCTTCACCATCGTCGTGCTGGGCGGAATGGGCAGCTTCGTCGGCGCGCTCGCGGGCGGACTGATCATCGGCGTCACCGAATCCGTGGGCGGCCTCTTCCTCGGCGAGAGCCTCGGCCAGATCGGCGTTTTCCTGATCTTCATCGGCATTCTGCTGTTCCGCCCGGCCGGGCTGTTCGGGCAACGGGCGTGAGAAAGCGATGAGGACCGGCCTAGGGATCCTGCTCATCCTCGCGGCCTTGGCGCCGGTCCCGCTGCTGGTGCATTCGGATTTCTGGCTCAACTTCGCCATCATGGCGCTTTACTACGGCTTCCTCGGCCAGGCCTGGAACATCCTGGGCGGCTTCGGCGGCCAGTTTTCCTTCGGCCACGCGGCGTTCTTCGGCACCGGCGCCTATGCCTCGGCGGTGCTGCAAACGCGCTTCGGCGTCGACCCCTGGCTTTGCCTGGTCATCGCCGGAATTCTAGGCGGCATCGTCGGCACGGCGATCGGCGCGCTCAGTTTTCGCTATGGCCTGCGCGGTTCGTATTTCGCGCTCGTCACGCTCGCGTTCGCCGAGGTCTTCCGCATTCTCGCCAATTCGCTGACCGTCCTCGGCGCGGGGGTCGGCGTGCAAATTTCCTTGCGCCAATCTGCGGCCAATTTCCAGTTCCCGGGCAAGGCCGGCTTCTATTTCGTCGCGTTGACGCTGACCGCGGCCGGCCTCGCCGCCGCCTGGTATCTGGAGCATTCGCGCTTCGGCGCCCGGCTGGTCGCCGTCCGCGAGAACGAGGATGCCGCACGGGCACTGGGCGTCGACGTTTTCGGGACTAAGCTCATCGCAATCGCCATATCCGGCGCTCTGATGGCGCTCGGCGGGACGTTCTACGCCCAATATTTTCTCTACATCGACCCATCAATTGCGTTCGGGCCGATCAGCGCGGTAATGCGGCCATGTGGAATGGCGAAGCTGACGTCGGCGACGGCCCTGAGGCCGCCGAAGCTTTTTTCGACGTTATCGAGTTCGAGAATCATGTGGCCCACCGCGCCACACGGCGCGCGGATGCCCTGGCGAGGCCGAGCAAACCGTCGGGCATGAACATGACCATGACGACCAGGATCACGCCGTAGAGCACCAGATTGAGGCCGGGTGCGTCGCCGGTCGCGGCTTGCGCGATCTCGTTGACGGTCTGCA
>DASQHM010000097.1:0-37835 GCA_035632095.1 Candidatus Cybelea sp.
TTGCCCGTAGGTCGACGTGCAGATCACGAAGAGGCCGGGCCGCCGGAAGGCGGATGCGTCTTGGTTGTCCATGGGGACGATTTCGACCGAATGACCGGCCCCTGTCAGCACACTCTTGATCTCGGCGGCGACCATTTCCGCGGTGCCGGTCATGGTGCCAACCAGGATCGTGATCGCATGAGCCACGAAAACGCTTCCTTTCAACGGGAGCCGCGGACGGCCGAAACCGCGCTGCGGAGATATACTGCATTTTCGGTTCGCAATTCAATCCAAAAGCAGTATAATGCATGTGACCGGCCGGTGAGCAAGAGCCATCCGGTCAATGGGAGTGCGTCAGCGATGGCGATTTCGGCAGCCGAATATCTGCATCAGCTCGGCGAGCGCGTGCGCAATGCCCGCGCCCGCCGGGGCATGACGCGGAAGATCCTGGCGCGGGATTCCAGCGTCTCGGAACGGTATCTGGCGCAACTTGAAAGCGGCCACGGCAACATCTCGATCATGCTGCTGCGGCAAGTTGCGGCCGCATTGAACCTGCCGGTCACCGAGTTGGTGCGCGAGGGACCCGAACGCGGCGTCGAGCACGTGCTGCTCACCGAAAAGATCAATCGTTTGACGCCGCAGCAAGCGGCGGAAGCGTCGGTGCTCCTATCGCAACGCTTCGGCGACGGCGGCGACGGCGAGCGCCACAACCGCATTGCCCTGATCGGCCTTCGCGGCGCCGGCAAATCGACCCTCGGAAAAGCGCTGGCGCAGCGCTTGAAACTGCCCTTCGTCGAACTGGACAAGGAGGTCGAGGCCGACGCAGGCATGAGCCTGAACGAAATCTTCTCGCTCTGGGGCCAAGCAGCCTATCGCCGCCACGAGCGCCGAGCGCTCGACGGCATCATCGAACGCCATGCCCATGTGGTGATCGAGACGGGCGGCAGCCTGGTGTCTGAGCCCTCGACGTTCGAGCGCCTGCTTGGCGCCTGCTTCACCATTTGGGTGCAGGCAAGTCCGGAAGAACACATGCACCGCGTCGTCGCTCAGGGCGACCATCGGCCCATGGCCGGCAATGACGAGGCGATGCAGGACTTGCGGCGCATCTTGGCGCAGCGCGACGCCCTCTACGCCAAGGCGGACGCGACCCTCGATACCAGCGGCAAGTCGGTCGAGGCATCTCTGGGCGAACTGATTGCGCTGGTCCGGCGGGCGACGGCGCAAGCGGCCTAGGCGCGGATCGCGGGACGGCTGATACGCAAAATACTGCTTGCGGCGCAGGTGATATGCATTATAATGCCGCAACACGAGCGGGGACGCCATGATCGATTTCCGGACGGAGCCGGCAAAATACCGGCATTGGAAAGTGCGTTACGACGGCGCCATCGCCATGGTCGCCATGGACGTGGCGGAGGACGGCGGCCTGGTTCCCGGCTATGAGCTGAAACTCAATTCCTACGATCTCGGCGTCGACATCGAGCTTTACGACGTCGTGCAGCGCCTCCGTTTCGAGCATCCCGAAGTGCGTTGCGTGGTGGTGACTTCGGCCAAGGACCGTGTGTTCTGCGCCGGCGCCAATATCCGCATGCTCAGCCAGTCGAGCCACGGCCATAAAGTGAACTTCTGCAAGTTCACCAACGAGACGCGGAACGGCATCGAAGACGCCTCGGAGCACTCGGGCCAATTCTATCTGGCGGCGGTGAACGGCGCCTGCGCCGGCGGCGGCTACGAATTGGCCCTCGCCTGCGATGCGATCGTGATGGCCGACGACGGCAACACCGCGGTCTCGCTCCCGGAGGTGCCGCTGCTTGCCGTGTTGCCCGGGACCGGCGGCCTGACGCGGCTGGTGGACAAACGCAAGGTGCGCCGCGATCGCGCCGACTTCTTTTGCTCGACGGAAGAAGGGGTCAAAGGCAAGCGCGCCGTCGAATGGCGCCTGGTCGACGACGTGGTGCCGCCGACCCGCATGGACGACGCCGTGCGGCGTCATGCGGAAACGCTTGCCGCGCGTTCGAGCCGTCCCTCCGCCGCGAAGGGCGTGGCGCTCACGCGCCTGGTGCGCCGGATCGAAGGCGACAAGATCGAGTACAGCCACGTGAAGGTCGGGATCGACCGGGCCAACAGCGCCGCCAACATCACCGTTCACGGCCCCGGCATGCGGCCGCCGACCGACGCGGCGGGCGTGCAGGCCGCCGGCGACAAGTTCTGGCCGTTGGCGCTGGCGCGCGAGCTCGACGACATGATCCTGCATCTGCGCAGCAACGAGGAGACGATCACCAGCTGGGTGTTCCGCACCGAGGGCGATGCGAATCTGGTCGAGGCGTATGACCGCCTCCTGCTCGACCTTGGCGGGGACTGGCTGGTGCGCGAGATCACGCTCTACCTCAAGCGCACGCTCAAGCGCCTCGACGTGAGTTCGCGCAGCATCTTCGCGCTGATCGAGCCCGGCTCCTGCTTCGCCGGCACGTTGCTGGAACTGGCGCTCGCGGCGGATCGCTCCTACATGCTGGACGGACGTTTCGAGGGCGACAATCGCGCGCCGGCGACCTTGCGGCTTACCGAAATGAATTTCGGCCGCTATCCAATGGTCAACGGCATCGGCCGCCTCGCCGCGCGCTGCCAGGATGACGTTTCCCGCCTGGACGAACTCAAGAGCGAAATCGGCCGGGACCTCGGCGCCGGAGCGTCGGATAAGCTGGGACTGATCACTTTCGCGCCGGACGACATCGACTGGAAAGACGAAGTGCGCATCGCCATCGAAGAGCGCGCCGCCTTCTCGCCGGACGCGCTCACCGGCATGGAAGCCTCCCTCCGCTTCGGCGGACCGGAAACCATGGAGAGCAAGATCTTCGGCCGCTTGTCGGCCTGGCAGAACTGGATTTTCCAGCGCCCGAACGCCATCGGCGACAAGGGTGCGCTGAAGGTCTACGGCACCGGCGCGCGCGCCGAATTCGACCGCAGGAGAGTGTGATGGCCATCGACTACATCGAACGCATACCGAACAACGTCAATCTTTCGGAGAACCGCCGCCTGCAGCGTGCGCTCGAGGAGTGGCAGCCGAAATTCCTGAGCTGGTGGCACGACATGGGCCCGGCCGGATACCAGGCCAAGAACGTCTACTTGCGCACGGCGACCTCGGTCGATGCGCAAGGCTGGGCGACCTTCGGCTATGTGAAGATGCCCGACTACCGGTGGGGCATCTTCCTGGCCGAGCCGGAAGCGGACCGCCGCGTCAATTTCGGCGACCACAAAGGAGATCCCGCCTGGCAGGAAGTGCCCGGCGAATATCGCGGCGTGTTGCGCCGCCTGATCGTGACCCAGGGCGACACCGAGCCGGCGTCCGTCGAGCAGCAGCGCTTCCTCGGCCAGACCTGCCCCTCGCTCTACGACTTGCGCAATCTCTTCCAGGTCAACGTGGAGGAAGGCCGCCATCTCTGGGCCATGGTCTATCTCCTCGACGCCTATTTCGGCCGCGACGGCCGCGAGGAGGCGGAAGCGCTGTTACAGCGCCGCTCGGGCGATGCCGATACGCCGCGCATCCTCGGCGCATTCAACGAGAAGACGCCGGATTGGCTGTCGTTTTTCATGTTCACGTATTTCACCGACCGCGACGGCAAGTATCAGCTCGCGAGTCTCGCCGAATCCGGCTTCGATCCGCTTTCGCGCACCTGCCGTTTCATGCTGACGGAAGAGGCCCATCACATGTTCGTCGGCGAGACCGGAATCGGCCGCATCATCCAGCGCACCTGCGACCTGATGCGGGAGCACAAGACCGACGACGTAGCGCGCATCGGCGGCCTCAATCTCGACCTGTTGCAGAAATACATGAACTTCCATTTCTCCGTGTCACTCGATCTGTTCGGCTCGGAGATCTCCACCAACGCCGCCAACTACTACACCATGGGCATCAAGGGCCGATTCGAGGAGACGCGGAAGGACGACGACCACAAGCTGAAAGACGCCTTCTATCCGGTCACGGTGCTCGACGGCGATGCCATTTTTGTGCATGAGGAGCCGGCGCTGACCGCCATGAACGAGCGGCTACGCGACGACTACGTGGCGGACTGCGCCCGCGGCGTGCAGCGCTGGAACCGCGTAATCCAGCGCGCCGGCATCAATTTCGAGCTCAAGCTGCCGCACCGCGCCTTCCATCGAGCTATCGGCAACTTCGCCAATGTGCGCGTGTCGCCCGACGGCCGCGTCATCACCCAGGCCGAATGGGACCGCCGCCACGCCGAATGGTTGCCGACCGACGCCGAGCGCGCCTTCGTCGCCACGCTGATGGTGCCGGTGACCGAACCCGGAAAGTTTGCCGGCTGGATTGCGCCGCCGGCGCGCGGCATCAACAACCAGCCGCTCGACTACCGGTACGTGCAGCTGAGTTGAGGCCCGGCCGCGGGGTCAACCGCCCGGCCGCACGGCAATCGGCGGCGCGGTCGTCAGCGTCCATTCCACGACCTGGCGCAGGACCTTGTTGATGGTCTCGTTGAAGGTCGCCACCACCGTCTGAATGTCGTCGTGTTCGGACACAAGCGTGTACTCGAAATTCTGGAAGGCGATGATCTCGTCGCGCGGTTCCTTCACCAGCTTGACATTGAGCCTGACGCGGATCGTCGGTAGCTTCGAATCCTTGATGAATTCCGCCTGGAATTGCCGGAGCTCGCTCTTCAGCGTGTAGTCGGCGCGCAGGCCCACCGACTGCCGGCCGACACCGACGATCCTGCCGGTGTTCTCGAAACTCTCCACGAGCAGCGTCTGCACCATCTTGGGCGCCCGCTCGATCCAGCGCGAGTCGGCGAAGTACTTCAACTCGAACGGCGTCGTCTTCAAGGCGATGCGATTGGTGTCGAGCCCGCCGTCGGCCAGCGGTTCGTCGACCTCGAGCTGCCACGTCACCGGTTTCAAGTCCAGGTTGAAGGTGGTTTTCGGCGCCAGCTCGTAGACGTTCGGCGCCGGCCCGAGACCCGGCAAGTTGGCGCAGCCGCTCAAGGCGAGCCCCGTGAGCGACAGGAACAGCGAGCGGCGGTCGATGCCTCGTTGCGTCGGCGTCCGCCTCATTGTGCGCGGCGCTCCGGCGCTTTGTCGCCGAAGATGAAGCGCGACGGGTCGTTCTCCAGCCGTTCCGAGAGACGCGACAGGACGGCCACGAGCTGCCGCGCCTCCATGACGAACCGCGTCAGTTGCGGCAGGCCGTCGTTGGCGAATTCCGAGATCGCCTGACGATTGTCGCCCAGAATTCCGTTGAGCTGCGACACGGATTGCTGCGCGTCGACGACAAGCTTGTTGGCGTTTTCCATGGTTTGGCGCGTCGATCGCATGGTCTGTTCGGTTTCGTCGGAAACGTGATTGAGCTTCTCGGTGATTTCCCGCACGGCCTTGGCGGCGACGCTCACGTCATCCGCGCTCTTGCTTGCCGCCTCGAGAATATGCGCGAGATCCTGCCGATGCTGGTCGATCGTGTCGGCCACGTCGGCCGCGTCCGCGAGAACGCGCGATATGCTCTTCTGGTTGTCTGCGCCCAGGATCTGATTGAGCTTGTCGAGCGCCGCAGTGGTTTTGGCCAGCACTTCCGGCGCGCTCTCGAACAGCCGCGCGATATCCGACGACTTCGATTGAATGACGGGCGGCGGTTGACTCCGGCGGGCTTTAAGGAGCTTGGCCGCCGGCGTACCGCCGGAAATTTGCACGAAGCTCAAGCCGGTGATGCCTTGCAATTGCAATTGCGCAACCGAGTCCGCCCGGATCGGCGTATTGGATGCGATCTCGACCGTCACTTTCACGCGCCGCGAATCGTCCGGGTCGATGTCGATGGCCGAGACCGAACCGACCTTGATGCCGTTGAAGCGAACATCGCCGCCGAGGCCGAGGCCGGCCACCGAATCGGTGAAGTAGATCACGTAGTGCGACACGCCTTGGCTTATATCGAGGCGCGCCAGCCAAATGATGGTGGCGAAGATGCCGGCCGTGAGCGCCAATACGAACGCGCCGATCAGGAAATGCTGGGCTTTCGTCTCCATGCGGATCAGTTGGGCGCGACTTGGGCCGAGCCGGCGCCGGCTGGGGGAGGCGCAAGTTCGCGTGCCGCCCGCGCGCGCGGGCCGTGGAAGTAGTGGTGGACCCAGGGATGGGTTTCGCCGAGCATTCGCTCCATGGTTCCTTCCACCAGCACGCGCCGTTCCGCCAGGACGGCGATACGGTCGCAGATCGCATGCAGCGAGTCTAGGTCGTGCGTCACCATGACGACGGTGAGCGAGAACGCGCCGCGAAGCTGCTTGATCAATTCATCGAAGGCCGCGGCGGCGATCGGATCCAGCCCCGCCGTCGGCTCGTCCAGGAACAGGATTTCCGGGTCCATGGCGAGTGCACGCGCCAGCCCGGCGCGCTTGCGCATGCCGCCGGACAATTGCGCCGGGTATTTGTCGCCGGCCGATTGATCGAGCCCCACCATGCTGAGCTTGAGCCGCGCGATGTCGTCCATCAGCGGTTGCGCGAGCCGAAGGTGTTCGCGTAATGGCGCTTGGATATTCTGCGCCACGGTCAGGGAAGAGAACAGCGCGCCATCCTGGAACAGCACGCCCCACCGGCATTCCATCGCCCGCATTCCCTCGGTGTCGAGGCGGGCGATGTCCTGGCCGAAGACCTCGATCCGGCCCGACACAGGCCGGATCAACCCGAGGATCGAGCGAAGCAGCACGGACTTTCCGGTGCCCGATCCGCCGACGATGCCGAGCACCTCGCCGCGATAGACGTCGAGGTCCAGATTGTCGTGCACCACCTCCCGGCCGAACTGGTTGCGCAATCCGCGAACGCGGATCACCACGTCCCGGCCCCGTGCCGCGGTTTCAGACATGGACCACGTTGAAGAAGATGGAAAACATCGCGTCAACGACGATCACCAGGAAGATCGCCTCCACCACCGATCGCGTCGTTCGCTGTCCGACACTCTCGGCGCTACCATCGACCTGCAGCCCTTCGAAGCAGCCGATCAGACCGATGATTGTGCCGAATACCGGCGCCTTGATGATGCCGACCAGGAAGTGCCAGATGTAGGTGTTTGCGAGCCGCTGGATAAAGATTTGCGGCGTGATGTCGAGCGTGAGCCACGACATGATGCCGCCGCCGAGCAACCCCATGGCATCGGAAAAGAACGCCAGGAGCGGCATGGTCAGGATCAGGGCCAGTGTCCGCGGCAGCACCAGCGCCTCGATGGGGTCGATGCCGAGGGTGCGCATGGCGTCGATCTCTTCGCGCAGCTTCATCGAGCCGATCTGCGCAGCAAAGGCACTGCCGGAGCGGCCCGCGACGACGATCGCGGTCAGCAGGACCCCAAGCTCGCGCAAGACCGAGAGCGAAATCAGGTTGACGACGAAGATGGTCGCTCCGAAGGCGCGGAGCTGGCTTGCGCCCTGGTATGCCAGGACGACGCCGATCAGGAACGAGATCAGGCCAACGATGGGCAGGGCATCGAAGCCGACCGCCCGCATGTGATAGACGAGCGACGTGACACGCAGTTGCCTTGGGCGCAATACGGCTCCGACCAGTGTCCGCACAACCAAGCCTTCGAAGGCGACGAAGTCGCCGATTTGCTGCAAGCCGCGGACGGTCCAGGCCCCGACGGCGATAACGAAGCCGGCAATGCCGCTGTCGCTCGCGGCGACGGGCGCCGGCTCCTTGTCGTTCTCCGCGACTTGCCGCAACAAGCCGGCGTGGGCATCGCTGACGCCGACCAATTCGATCAAAACGCCCTCGGCCTCAAGATTCTTGATCGTGCGATGCACCAGCCACGCGCCGGCGACATCCAACCATTCGAGGCCGCTAAGATCGACGCGAACGGCAGCGCCTGCGGCGGCGTGGACGGCCATGAGCTCGGCATCGATCTTTGCCGCGTTGGCGATATCCCAACGGCCGACGGCCTTGAGGCGCAGCGCCCCGCCCGGGTCCCGCTCTGTGACCAGCGCCGTTTGCATTGCGGCGCAGCATCGCATGGGGTCCGGAGCGGCACAAGGCGCGCCCGCGCTTGTGGCACCGCTCCCGGCAATGCGACACTTCAGCACCGCATAGGAAGGAGCGACGCGTGCCACGCTTTTGCGCCAACCTGAGTTATCTGTTCCTGGAGCTGCCCTATCTGGAGCGTCACGCCGCCGCGCGATCGGTAGGCTTCAAGGCCGTCGAAGTGCAATTTCCCTATGACACGCCGAGTGCCGATGTCGCCGCGAGCCTTCGCCGCGCTGGCCTCGAACAGGTGCTCATCAACGCGCCATCCGGCAACGGGGCACTGGGGGATCGCGGCCTCGCGTCCCTGCCCGGCCGCGAGAGCGAGTTCAAGGCCAGCATCGCGACGGCGCTCGACTATGCGCGAACGCTGAAATGCACGCGTATCCATGTGGTCGCCGGCGCGCCGTCGCCTGGCCTGGACGTCGCCGCCTGCGAGCGCACGTACCGCGAGAACCTGGCCTGGGCCGCCGACCAGGCGCGGCCGCATGGCGTGACCTTGATGCTGGAGCCGATCAACCGGCGCGACATTCCCGGCTTTTTCCTGCGCGACACCAAGCACGCGGCCGAGGTGATTGCCGATGTGGGCGCCGACAACGTGCGGCTACAATACGACCTATATCATGCGCAAATCATCGAAGGCGATCTGGCGCGGACCTTGGAACGCAATCTCGGCATCATCGGCCACATGCAGATCGCCGCTCCGCCGGAGCGCTGCGAGCCGGACCATGGCGAAGTGAATTTTCCCTATCTCTTCGATCTGATCGACCGGCTCGGCTATGCCGGCTGGATCGGCTGCGAATACCGGCCGCGCAACGGGACCGTCGCCGGTCTCGGCTGGGCGCGCGCCTATGGCATCGGCGGCACGTGAGCCGCGCCATGCGCTATTCCATATTCTCCGTCCAGGACCACTATCCCGACCGCGGTCGCTCGCTGGCCACGTTCTACGGCGAGCTCATGGATCAGTGCCAGCTCGCCGAAGCGCTCGGCTATGACACGTTCTGGATCGCCGAACATCACTTCCACCAATACGGCGTGGTGCCCGATCCCTCGGTGATGCTCTCGGCGCTCGCCCAGCGCACGAGCCGCATCCGCCTTGGCACGGCAATCTCCACGCTCACCTTCCACAACCCGCTGCACATCGCCGAAAGCTATGCGATGGTGGACGTATTGTCGGGCGGCAGGCTTACGCTCGGCGTCGGCTCGGGATATTTGCGCCACGAGTTCGAGGGCTTCGGCGTCGACGGCGCGACCAAGCGCGAGCGCTTCGACGAGACGCTCGCTCTGGTGCAGCGATTGCTGGCGGGCGAGCGCGTAAGCCATCGCGGGCGCGTTCACACCCTGGATCAGGTCGCCGTCAACGTGCGGCCTCTCCAGCAACCGGCCCCTCCGGTCTATCTCGCCATTCTGCGCGCCGAAGCCGCCTACCACGTCGGCCGCCAGGGCATGCGCATGATGAGCGTCCCTTACGCCTCGTTCGACACCGTCGAACAGCTGCCGGCGATGATCGCCGAATACGCTCGCGGACGGGCCGAATCCGGAACCCGGCTCGCCGACGACGATGTGGCGCTGGCGTTTCATTGTCATGTGGCGGAAAGCGATCGGGCAGCGGAAGACGCCGCGGCCGAGGCGTTCGAGCTCTACGTGGAAACCCGGCTCTATGCGCGCCGGCAGTCCTATGCCGATGTCATCCGAAGCGGCCTGGCGCTCTTCGGCTCGGTCGAGACCGTCACGGACAAATTGATCCGCCTGCGCGACATGGGCGCGCATCATGTGATGCTGCTGCAGAATTTCGGAATGCTTGCGCCGGAACGCGTGGCGCGCTCCATGCGGCTTTTCGCCGAATCCGTGATGCCGCTTTATCGAAAGCGGATCGGCGCTTGAACGAGCTTAGGCAGCGAGGCGCGTAAGCTTGTCGATCAGGTAGTCGACATTGTCGCCGTCGAAGCCGGTCTCGAAATGCGTCAGGACGCGTTCGATGGTGCGCGCCGTGAAGCGCGAACGGTCGTCGGCCTCGCCGTCGTATTTCAGCTCGCGCGCAACGTCGACCGCGGCCCGGACGATCGGAAACAAACCGTCCGGCATGCGGCAGCGCTGGTAGATCGCCTGAAGTCCGAGTTTGCCCGGATCGTGGATCAGCCGATAGGCATTGACCACGGGCACGTCCGCAAGCCTCGCCATGGCGTTCTCGAAGAAATCGAGATCGCCGGTGCAAAGGGCGCGCAAGACGATGGTCGGCGTAAGCCGCGCGTTGCGATGTAGCTGTTCCACCAGACTTGCCACGTCGTGGCCGGCCGCATCCGTGCTCAGACTGACCGTCGCGCGCTCGCGGCTCTGCAGCACGAGATCGGCGGCGACTGCGGGCGGCAGGTCATGGTGGGTCAGCAGGCGCTCGCACAGCATTGTCGACACCAGCGTCACCAGCCGCTCGGCCACCGTAATCGGCAATTTGGAGCGGTGCACCATGGGCGCATGCACCTTCTCGCTTTCGCCGAAGCGATCGAGAGCGCGCTGCAAGGCGCCTTCCGTCAATTTGGCGCCTTCGTTCTTCATCAGCGACGCGACGGCTTCTTCGTCGCCGTGCTCGACGAGAGAATGCGCCAGCTCGGGGCTGATGGATTCGCGCTCGGCGACGGCGCGCTGATGCGTGGCGGAATGGGAGGCGACAATTTCGGCCAGGTCCGCGTCGTTCAACACCGTCGAAGACTGCAGCATCGGAGTCGCGACTTCGGCCACGTCCTTCGCCAAGCTTACGGCGATGTCGTGCGGCACGTCCGGGTTGGACTTGAGATTGTCGGACAGCGCCTTGCGCACCCGCACGGCCGCGTCCTGCAGCATGATGTGGAAAATCTCGGTGGCGATGGCGCGCTCGCTGTCCGACAGTGTCGCGGAATAGACCGTCGCGACCTTGGCCGCGGTCTCGGCCCGCCGCTCGCTCGACGGATCCTGAATGAGCTTGGCGACATCGGCGGCGGAAAGATCGAGGGATTGCGTCACGGTGCCTGGACTCCTGGGACAAGGCTGCGGCGGCGGTGTTGGGACTTGGCCGCAGAATTCCAGGCTAAATGGCCCGAGTTAATCTCTCGTAAACCCCAAGAGCGCCGAATACACGTGACGCCGCAACAAATTACCGGACACCTGGGATCGGCCGATTTGGCGCGGGCCAAAACGTCAACGGGCGCATTTGCTGGAATTGCCGCGGGGAAATCCGGCCGCAAAATGCAGGGATCATAGCCGCTAGCCCGAAGCGGCCATCCACGGCTGGCAAATTTGCTGCCCCAGAGGGGCCTTCGTAAGCAGTCATTTCGGAACAGCCTTTTAATCCGGGGGCCTGCCATGGTGCGCAGCGTGGGATTTGCATAGGATTATGCGACGCCGTGACTGTCGGAGGGGGAGATGCAGCGACGCCGTGAAAGCGGACGGCCTGTCAAGGGTAAGCGTACGAATAGGCCCAAGGCTCGCAAAGCGACGACAGCACCCGCATCGACCGATCATGCGCCGGAACAAATTGAGCGCTTAAAGCGCGAGCGCGACGAGGCGTTGGCGCAGCAGAGAGCCGTCACTGACGTGTTGCAGGCGATCAACGCGTCACCTGGCGATCTCGCGCCTGTGTTCGATACGATGCTCGAAAGGGCGATCCGCTTGTGCGATTCAGCCTTCGGGTTCCTCGCCACCTATGATGGTGCGTTCTTCCACACTGTCGCGGCGCGGGGATTGCCCCCGCGAGTTGGATTTTCCGTAGGCGATAGCTGGCGGGTCAGCCCGGACATGCTCGTTGCGCGACTGGTCGCCGGCGAGGACCTCCTGCACGTCGCGGACCTCACCGCCGACGCGGTGTACCGGTCGGGAAATCCGCTCCGGCGGGGCCTTGCGGATGAGGGCGGAGCGCGAGCCGCGCTGTTCGTGGCGCTGCGCAAGGACGGCGCCCTGCTGGGCTTGCTGGTCATCTTCCGCAGGGAAGCGCTCGCCTTCACCGACCGGCAGATCGCGCTGGGGCAAAACTTCGCCACCCAGGCAGTGATCGCGATGGAGAACGCAAGGCTGCTGGATGAATTGAGCCAGCGCACTGGCGATCTTCAGGAATCGCTCGAACAACAGACCGCGACCGCGGAGGTGTTGCAGGTCATCAATAGTTCGCCGGGTGACCTCACGCCGGTGTTCAACGCGATGCTCGAGAAGGCGATGCGGCTGTGCGAGGCCAGATTTGGCACTCTCTGGATCTATGACGGCGAGCGATTTCGCGCAGGCGCCGTGCACGCCTTGCCACCCGCCTACGCCGAGTTCGTCCGCAACCCTCTGCCTGTGGAGTCTTCTGCCAGTCTTGTGGAGATCGTGCGAGGCAGCAGCGTTGTTCATGTCCCGGATCTGGCTGCGTCTGAGCTATACCATTCTGGCAACCCCATACGTCGCGCCATTGTCGATCTGGGCGGCGCGCGCACCATGCTTAGTGTAGCGCTGCGCAAGGACAATGCCCTGCTCGGCGCCTTCAACATCTACCGCCAGGAGGTGCGGCCGTTCTCCGACAAGCAGATCGCGCTCGTGCAGAGCTTTGCGGCGCAGGCAGTCATCGCGATTGAGAATGCGCGCCTTTTGGGCGAATTGCGGCAGCGCACCACCGACCTCGCGCGCTCGGTCGACGAGCTCACCGCAACCGGCGACGTGCTCAAGATCATAAGCCGCTCGTCGGTCGACCTCGAGTCGGTCCTCGACACACTGGTAGAAACGGTGGCGCGCCTCTGCCGCGTCGACCAGGCGCACATGTTTCGCCGGAGAGACGACAGATACCACTTAGTCGCGTCTCGCGGCCTTTCACAGGACGCGAAGGAGTTCTTCATCGCTCATCCCGGTGTGCACGACCGCGGCACAATGAGCGGTCGCGTAGCCTTAGAGCGTCGACCGGTCCACATTCCTGATGCCTTGCAGGACCCGGAATACACATACCTGGAGGGACAAAAGCTCGCGGGCTTCCGCACGATGCTTGGGATCCCGCTGCTGCGCGAGGAGACGCTGATCGGCATATTGGTTCTTAACCGAACACGCGTCGATCCATTTACAGACAAGGAGATCGAACTTGCCACCACCTTTGCCGATCAGGCGGTAATCGCGATCGAGAATGCACGGCTCTTCGACGAATTGCGCGAGCGACAAGCCGAGCTCCGCGTCACCTTTGACAATATGGGCGATGGCGTTGCGATGTTCGATGCCCAGGGACGTCTTGCCGCATGGAACCGAAATATTCAAGAGATCCTTGATCTGCCCGATGCTTTTCTCGGAGGACGGCCGAGCTATGCCGACTACTTCCGTTATCTCGCGGAGCGTGGCGAGTACTCAGCAGATCTCGAAGTGGAGCTGAGCCGCGCCCTCGAAGATACCGCCCAGGAAATGCGCTTCGAGCGCACGCGCCCCGACGGACGCGTCATCGAGGTGCGGCGCAACCCGGTACCGGGCGGCGGCTTCGTGCTGATCTATGCCGACATCACCGAGAGGAAGCGCTCAGAGGCAGCGATCCACGCGGCGCGAGACGCAGCGGAGTCAGCATTGCGTGACTTGCGGACGGCGCAGGCGAGCCTACTCCATGCGCAAAAGATGGCGGCGCTCGGCCAACTCACCGCCGGCATCGCCCACGAGATCAAAAACCCGCTGAACTTCGTCAACAACTTTGCCAGCCTATCGATTGAACTGCTGGACGAGCTGAAGCAGGCAACCGCAGAAGCGATCAGTGCGCTCGACACCGATAAACGTGCCGAGATCAGCGAGACGATTGAGATGCTGACCGGCAATCTCGATAAGATCGCCGAACACGGCCGCCGCGCCGACGGCATCGTCAAGAGCATGCTGGCGCATTCGCGCGGCACGACGGACGAACGGCAGAACGTCGATCTTAACGCACTCGTCGAAGAAGCTCTCAACCTCGCCTATCACGGCGCCCGCGCCCAGGACCAAAGCTTCAATATCACCGTGGAGCGCGACCTCGACCGCAAACTTGCACCGATCGAAGTCGTGCCGCAGGACGTGACCCGGGTATTCCTGAACCTTATTAGCAATGGCTTCTATGCAGCCACCACGCGCCGGCGGGCCAACTCGGCTCCCGGCTTCCAGCCCGTGCTCACGGTAGCAACGCGAGACCGCGGCGACGCCGTCGAAATCCGGGTGCGCGACAACGGCATCGGCATCCCGGCCGAGATCAAGGACAAGCTCTTCCAACCGTTCTTCACCACCAAGCCGACAGGCGAAGGGACCGGGCTTGGTCTCTCGATCAGCTACGACATCATCACACAGCAGCATGGCGGTACGATCGAAGTCGCCAGCCAGGTTGGGGAGTTTACCGAGTTCACCATACGTCTGCCGCGCATCTTGGATGCCGCAATGACCGCGGACACCGCATGAACGTCAGCTTTCTCGCGGCCGATGACGAACCCGATGTCACCAGGCTCTTTCGCCGGCGTTTTCGCCGCGAGGCAAGGCAGGGAACCGTGTTCTGCATTTCGTCTACTCGGCCGCCGCCTCACACGATGCGGCTTGCCCGTTCGCCCCAATAACGATCGCGCAGCACCCGTTTGTAGAGCTTCCCCGTGGGCAGCCGCGGCAGTTGCTCCTCGAAGTCGACGGAACGCGGGCACTTGAGATGGGCGAGGTGCGCGCGGCAGAAGGCGATCAGCTCTTCGGCGAGTGCGGGGGTCGGGCGGATGCCGGGCATCGGCTGAACCACGGCCTTCACCTCTTCGCCCAGATCCTCGTTCGGCACGCCGAACACGGCAGCATCGGCAACCTTCGGATGGGTAATGAGCAGGTTCTCGCATTCCTGCGGATAGATGTTCACTCCGCCGGAGATGATCATGAAGGTGCTCCGGTCGGTGAGATAGAGGTACCCGTCCCGGTCCACATAGCCGACATCGCCCACCGTGCTCATGGTGCCGTCAGATGATCGGGCTTCTTTGGTCTTGACCGGATCCTTGAAATACTCGAACGGTGTCGCGGTCTTGAACCAAAGCGTCCCCGGCGTGCCCGCCGGCAGCGGCCGCATCTCCTCGTCGAGCACATGCAGCTCGCCGAGCAGCACACGCCCGACCGTGCCGCGATGCGCAAGCCATTCGGCGCTGTCGCAGGCCGTGAAGCCAAGACCTTCCGTGGCCCCGTAGTACTCGTGGATGATCGGGCCCCACCACGCGATCATCTGCTCCTTGACCGGCACCGGACAGGGTGCCGCGGCGTGGATCGCGATCTCAAGCGACGAGAGATCGTAGCGCTCGCGCACGCCATCGGGGAGCTTGAGCATGCGCGAGAACATGGTGGGGACGAGCTGGCTGTGCGTCACGCGATGGCGCTCGACGAGCGCCAGGTAATGCTCGGGATCGAAATGCTCCATGATGATCGCGGTGCCGCCTGAGCGGATGGTCAGGCCGACCGCCGCCTGCGGCGCCGAGTGATAGAGCGGCGCCGGCGAGAGATAGATCATGCGGTCGCGGTAATGCCAGAGCTTCACGAGGAAATCGAAGAGCGGCAAGGGCTGTTCCGGCGGATTCTCCGGCAGGGGCCGCACGATGCCCTTCGGGCGCCCCGTGGTGCCGGACGAATAAAGCATGGGGGTGCCAAGAGATTCGTCTGCGATCGGCGTGTCTGGAAACCCGCCGACGGCGGTATCGAGATTGGCCACCTTGCCATCGCCGCCGGCCGCGTCGACAACGAGGCAACGGGCGATCCGCGGGCAGGACGCGAGCGCCTGCAGCGCCACGTCGAGCCTGGCTTTCGAGGTGACGAGGATTTTAGACTCGCTGTTGTCAAGGATGTAGGCCAACTCTTCCGGCGTCAGGTAGGAATTGACGCACGTGTAATAGAGGCCCGCACGCTCGCCGGCGCCGCAGCACTCGACGTATCGGCTGTTGTTCTCCATGAAAATGGCGTAGTGGTCCAATCGGCCGAGGCCGGCCGCGCGAAAGTAATGCGCGAGCCGGTTGGTCCGCCGCTCCAGTTCCGCATAGCTCACGGTTTCGCCGCTTTGCGCCATGATGAAGGCGGGCTGATCTGGACGTATTTTGGCGTGCAAACCCGGATACATCGCTTCTCCTTGTCTGCGGTGAGACGGCAAGATGGGCGTCTTTGCCCCGAAACCGTGCCGGCCGCGTTTGATAATGCGGCAACGGTGCCCAATTTCAATGCGGCGTCTTGGCCTCAGCGCGCGTCCTGCAGGGCCTTTTCCACGCGACGCACCTGATCGTTCACGGATATGCGGACCCAGCCCGTGATCTCGCGCGTGCGGTCTTCGAGCACCTCGGCCAGCGGCCGCCGCCGCGCCCAATCCAAGACAACGTCGTCGCGCTGACGCACCAGTGCTTCGACCTGCGGCGCGAACAGCCGCAACATGGCGCCAAGCCAGCGGTTCACCGGCCATGACGGGTAGGCGTGGTCGATCTCGAAGCTGTCCAGCATACGCAAGACGTCCCGCGCGGCGTACCAGGTCTCGCCGGTCACCCAGCGATTGACGGCAAAAAGTCCGATCGGCACGCCGAAGGGATCCATCGAAATCGCCACCAGATGGGACAGCGCCTCCGTCCCTCGCGGCGCATCGCCGGATTGGCCGGGCAGCGGCCGCACACCCTTCGGCATGCCGCCTGCCCGCAGAAAGGTGTGGAAATGGCCGTGCTCGGCCTGCGGTCCGCGGTGGGCGTGATAGTAGAACTGCGCGTGCGTCTCCTCATCGAAGACGTCGCCTTCGGGATAGTGGTTCCATTCGTAGAACGTCCCCTGGCCGCGCAACATCTCACTGACCACGTTGGCGCCGGTCTTGCCGAGCACGCGCGCGCATTCCCGGATCTCATCCGCCGCCAGCATCATGGCCTTCAAGCGCCGCCGGCTCAGCAGACGGAAGTCGCCGACGCTCGGCATTGCCGGCGCGCTGGGCTCCGCGGGGGCTGCTTTAGCTCGCATGCCTTAACTATAAGGCAGGGGCTACCATATGCCGAAGCGGGTGCAAGGGCCGGGAACCGGGCGTTTCGGCGCGGCGTTTCGTCGCTTCGATAGCGGGCAGGGCTGGTATATGCTCCCGCCACGAAGCAAGGGAGACCGAACGTGCGCGCATACATTCTGGCCGGGATGGCCGCATCAATACTGATCATGCAAACCGGCATCGCCAATGCCGCAGGCGACGCCGAAAAGGGCAAGGCGCAATTCAACATTTGCAAGATTTGCCACAGCCTGGACGCCGGCAAGAATATGGTCGGCCCGAGCCTGCATGGCGTGTTCGGCCGGAAATCCGGCACGGCGCCCGGGTTCAATTATTCCGACGCGATGAAGGCCAAGGCCGTCGTCTGGGACGACGACACCATCGGCCAGTACGTCGCCGATCCGAAGGGCTACATCCCCAACAACAAGATGGCCTTCGCCGGCATAAAGAAGCAGGAAGACCGCGACAACCTGATCGCCTACCTCAAGGAAGCGACCAAGTAACCTTAACGCAGCGATCGGCGGCCGACTCGTCAGGCCGCTTTCTGCCCCTATCGCATCATCGCTATACTAGCGCCAGTTGAGCGCGCCGGCTTTGGCCGGCGATCGTTCCTGGCGTTGTTGGCGCGAGGGGAAGGATGCTGCGGGTCAAGCGGTCGCTGCCCTGGGTGGTGCCGGCGCTTTTGTTGCTTGCCGCACTCGCTTGGCGGCATTTCGATCCTGGCGGCGTGTCGGCGGACATCCAGCGCGCGGTTTTCGACCGCTACCAGCGTTTCGAGCCGCGCAGCTACGAACCCGCGCCGGTGCGCATCGTCGATATCGATGACGCCAGTCTGGCCAAAATCGGCCAGTGGCCCTGGCCGCGCAGCTATGTCGCCGGAATGGTGCGCCAGCTCGCGCGCGCCGGCGCGGCGGCCATCGCATTCGACATCGTCTTTCCCGAGCCCGATCGCACATCGCCCGCAAATATCCTGCCGCTATGGGCCGCTTCCGGCGGCCTGACCAAGCCGCTCAAGGAAGCGCTGGCCGCACTGCCCGATCACGACGTGCTGCTGGCGAAGGCCATCGACGACGCCGGAACCGTGGTGACCGGCTTTGCGCTGACCGCGGAAACCTCGGCCCGCCTGCCGCTCGGGCGCGGCACTTTCGCCTGGGCGGGCGACGATCCTCGCCAGTTCGTGCCTGCGTCGTACGGCGGCGCCGTGGTCAACCTGAAGGAGTTCGAACAAGCGGCGGCGGGCAACGGCGCGTTCAATTTCGATCCGGACGACGATCTGGTCGTACGCAGCATCCCGCTGGTCATGCGTGTCGGCAACCAGCTCTACGCCCCGCTCGCGGCGGAGGCGCTTCGGGTGGCGCAGGGCGCCAAGACCTACAAAATCAAATCATCCGGCGCGAGCGCCGAAACCGCCTTCGGCGAACACACCGGCATCAGTTCCGTCCAGATCGGCGCCTACTCGGTTCCGACCGATTCGCGAGGCCGTCTGCTGATGCATTACTCGTTGCCGGACGCATCGCGCTACGTGCCGGCCTGGAAAATCCTGTCGGGAGACTTCGACCGCGCCAAGATCGAGGGCCAGATCGTCCTGATCGGCACCAGTGCCGCAGGCCTGCTCGACATCAAGTCATCGCCCATCACCGCGGCCATGCCGGGCGTCGAAGCTCACGCGCAGGCAATCGAGCAGATCGTGCTCGGCCACTATCTGCAGCGTCCCGATTGGGCCGACGGCGCAGAATCCGCATTCCTGCTCGCCGTCGGCATCGTTTTGATCGTCACGCTGCGCCACCTCGGCGCGTTGTGGTCGGCCGCCGCCGGCGCAGCGGCAATCGCCGCGATCTTCGCCGCGTCGTGGTATGCCTATCGCGTGCATCTGTTCCTGTTCGATCCGGTCACGCCGTCCGTCGCCGCCTTTGCGGTCTATCTCTGCGGCACCATCGTCGGCTACCTGCGCACGGAATTCGAAAAGCGCGCCGTGCGCGGCGCCTTCAAGCAGTATCTATCGCCGGCGCTAGTCGAGCAGCTTGCGGAGGATCCGTCCAAGCTCAAGCTCGGCGGCGAGTTGCGCGAGATGACGTTCCTGTTCTGCGATGTCCGCGGCTTCACCAGCATCTCGGAACGGTACAAAAGCCAACCGCAGGATCTGACCAAGCTCATCAATCGCTTCCTCACGCCCATGACCGACACGATCCTGGAGCGGCGCGGCACCATCGACAAATACATGGGCGATTGCATCATGGCGTTCTGGAATGCGCCCCTCGACGACACAGATCATGCCGACAACGCTTGCGCCGGCGCTCTCGCCATGCTGGAAGCGCTCGAGCGGCTGAACGGCGCGCTGGAAGGCGAAGCCCGCGCCGCCGGCCGGGAGTTCAACCCGCTGCACGTGGGGATCGGCGTCAACACGGGCGATTGCGTGGTCGGCAACGTCGGGTCCGACCAGCGCTTCGGTTATTCCGTGCTCGGCGACGCGGTGAACCTGGCGTCGCGTCTCGAAGGCCAATCCAAGACCTACGGCGTCGACATCGTGATCGGCGAAGCGACGCGCGCCCACGCTCCCTCATGGGCCACACTCGAACTCGATCTGATCGCGGTCAAGGGCAAGCACGAGGCGGTTCGCATTTTCACCTTGCTCGGCGACGCCGAGATGGCGCAGTCGGCGGGCTTCCGAGCGCTGAGCCAGCGCCACGAGGCGATGTTGTCGGCTTATCGCGCGCAGCAATGGTCGCGGGCGAGCGAACTCATCCGCGAATGCCGGCTTCTCGATGGCACGGTGTCGGGCCTCTACGATCTCTACGAGGAGCGCATCGCCCGCTTCATGGCCGAGCCGCCCGGCCCCGACTGGAACGGCGTCTTCGTCGCGCTGACCAAATAGCGCAACCGCGGCTAATCATTGCCCCGCAGGAATACGCGCCGGATTTGAGCCATTAAGCGGTTCTTTACGGGGTTCCCGCTAAATAGACCTATGTCTTGCGGACCGGATGAACGACCGATCCGCGGGTGCGTTGGTGATTGCGCGAAAGGTTGAAGGACGTGAGGATCCGGACCGCAACTGCTCGGACTTCGCAAAGCCGAAGGCGGCTCGGATGAGCACCGACCGCCTAAAGCTGCTCGTGGCCGAGCCGGCGGAGCGGGCCGAGCACTCGATCAGCCGGATCGTTTCCGGCGGCGGTTTCGCGCTCAAGCTCGACACCGCCCATACCGGCAGCCAGGCGCTGGTCGGGATCACGACCGGGCACTACGACTGCGCGCTGATCGACACGCAGCTTCCCGCCTTCGACGAAGCGAGCGCGCTGCGCGAGTTGCAGGCTCGCGGTCTGACCACGCCCATCATCATGGTGATCGACGGCGCCGATATCCGCCGTTCCATCGCCTTGATGGAAGCGGGGGCCAGCGAGTGCCTGCCGCGAAGCGAGCTGACCCGCGAACGCGTGGCGCTCGCCGTTTGGAACGCCATCCGGACCAATCGCGCGCTGCGCCAGATTTCCGCCTCCGAGCAACGGCTGTCGCAACAACTCATGCGAGACGGCCTGACCCGCCTGCCCAACCGCACCATATTCTTCGATCGGGTCGAGCGCGCATTGGCGCAAGCTCAACGCGAAAACACTTCGGTCGCCATGCTGTTGATGGATCTCAACGACTTCAACGCGGTCAATCAGTCATTCGGCCACCGCATCGGCGACCGCCTGCTCGAGTTGGCCGGTGCGCGGCTTTCGGGCGTGCTGCGGGGATCCGATTCCTTGGCGCGGATCGGCGACGACGAGTTCGCCGCGTTGCTGCCGACCGGCGGCAATCTCGCCGGCGCCACGGCAACCGCAACCAAGCTGATCGAGAACATGAACCGGGTCTTCGTGATCGAGGACCATCGCTTCACCGTCGGGGCCGCTATCGGAATTGCGGTCTTTCCGCTGCACGCGGCGAACGCCGACGAGCTGTTGCGGGCCGCCCAAAGCGCCCTTCGGATCGCCAAGCGCGACGGCCTGCGCCTCGCCGTCTACGCCGAGGACGCCGTGTCCGACCACGGCAAGCAGATTTCGCTGGCGCATGAGTTGCGCGAAGCGATCCCTGGCGGCCAGCTCGCGCTTCACTACCAGCCGAAGATCGACATGCAAACCGGCCGCGCCTGCGGCGTCGAAGCGCTGGTGCGCTGGAATCACCCGGAAAAAGGGCTGCTCTATCCTGACAGCTTCATTCCCATGGCCGAGCAGATCGGCGTCATAGAGCAATTGACGCTTTGGGTTCTCAACGCCGCGCTCGAGCACTGCGCCCGCTGGCGCCGCGAGGGCCGTGACCTCAGTGTGTCGGTGAACCTCTCGGCGATGTCGCTGCAGAGCCAGGAAATCGGCGACACCATCGAAACTCTGCTGAAGCAGTGGCAGGTGCCGCCGAACCGCCTGGTGCTGGAAATCACCGAAAGCGCCATCATCTCGCACCTGGCGCGCGCCAGCGAACTCTTGAACCGCCTGCATGCGCTCGGCGTCCGCATCGCCATCGACGATTTCGGCACCGGCTACACGTCCCTCGCCTACCTGCGCAAACTGCCGGTGAACGAGCTGAAGATAGACAAGTCGTTCGTGATGAACATGCTGCATGCCAGCGACGACGCGGTGATCGTCCGCACCATCATCGAACTCGCGCGCAACCTCGGTCTCCTGGTCGTCGCCGAAGGCGTCGAGGACGCGGAAACCTGGGCCGCACTTCGACAACTCGGCTGCGACGTGGCGCAGGGCTACCACATGAGCCGGCCGATCACGGCCCAGGCGCTCGACCAGTGGATGGTGCAGTCCCATTGGGGCCTCGGCGCGACCGTCCCTAAGGCCGGCGGGCATGCCGAACCTCCGCCGCGGAAGCTGCCGAAGGCCCACCGCCGATAGGATGCGTTTCGGGCGTCACCACAAGATTTTGATTGATCGGCCCCTAGGCCCATGATAGGGGAAGGGCGTCAGGCGCATGGGTTGCCCCGTGCGACGTGCCCCGGCGAAGAGCACTCCTGACGCCCCAGGAGCCGGTCAAGCCCCCTGCACCGAGACGGTGAGAGGGGGCTTTCGGTTTCCAGGGCCCACGGTTCGAGGAACCGCGCGCCGCCGGAAGCCTTTTGGGTCACTCCCCTTGCTCGTTCGCGCCAGCCACCCTGCCCCCTTGCGAGGGCCCGGCCCCCATGCGGAGCGGTTGCTTTCTTGCGAAGGCAAACACTCCTCACCGGGACCTTTCTTCCGGCGGACTCGGCCTCCTTGCGAAGGCGGACCCCCTCGGAAGATCCGGGCGTCTGGCACTGCGGCCTGGTGCGGTCTGAGCCATGCCTGGGCGAACCGTACGCGTCGCATTCCTTGCGGGACACGAACGCGCCTCGATCCTCCGCCAGCCGGCACTCCTCACCGAGGAAATGACCCGCCGTCCTCCACCCGAAGAACCCGCCGAGCTTGCGCCCGGCCGATCCCCCGATCGCTCCCCGGAACAACCGTGCCAGTCGCCCGGAGGCGGAGTTGGCGGCGGCTAATTCCGAAAATCGACGCTCTCGCGTGCAATTCAAGTATTCATGTGGCGAAGATTTGAGACAATCGAAATCGAAATCAATTCTGTAAAAAGTTGTGCATGGTTTTACTGGTGGCTCACAAATCATGCACCTGTTTTCAACAGAAATACGCACAGGCTTCGCGAGCCGCCGAACCAGTTGATGCCGCCCGAGCGACGCCGTGTTGCGGCGGCCGTCGCGTGCGCTAGTCTCGCAACAGCGCCGCAATGCAAATCTGCCCGGGAGAACTGCTTGCCCTTCATCGGCCCCGATGTCGTTCTCGACAATCCGGCGTTCGTCCACCCTTCGGTGCATCTCTACGGCAAGGTGAGGCTGGAGGCGAATGCTTCGATCTGGTGCAACGCTGTGGTGCGTTCCGAAAGCCATGAAGTGGTGATCGGGCCTTACTCGAACGTGCAGGACTTCGTCATGATCCATGTGGGTGCCGGCACCGGCACCTACATCGGCAGCCATTGCTCCATCACCCACCACTGCACCATTCACGGCTGCTCGATCGGCGACAACTGCCTGATCGGCATCAACGCGACGATCATGGACGGTTGCGAGATCGGCGAGAATTGCATCGTCGCCGGCCATACGTTCCTGAGGGAAAATACGAAGATACCGGCCAATTCGGTGGTGATGGGCGTACCGGGGGAGGTGCGCCGCACCGAGAACAACTACGTCCGAAACCGCATCAACGCCTTCTACTACTATCGCAACGCGCTGGCTTATGCCCGAGGCGACTTTCGGGCATGGGACCGGGCGGACTGGCCGGCCGAAGTCGCGGCCGAAATCAAGCGATTGCAGGCCATGGCGAATGCGGCAGCCGGCTGACGTTTACCCTCCCGATCCGGAATTGCCATGCAGCGCCGGCGCAGGAAACCCAGGCAAGCGCCGTGTATGACTGCATAATACCTCCTCCGGCGGCTATGTACCGCTGTGCGACGGCGGAACTGGATGCGTGACCTCTCCGACGAAGGGCTAATGGCCAATATCGCCGAGGGCGATCGTGGCGCATTCGAGCAACTGGTCACGCGGCACCTGAACCGCGCGATCGCGTTGGCGCAGCGCATAACGGGCAACCGGAGCGACGCGGAGGAAGTGGCGCAGGAGGCGTTCCTGCGCGTGTGGCAGACGGCGCCGCGATGGCGGCTCGACGGAGCGTTGTTCCGAACCTGGTTCAGCAGGGTTCTGGTCAATCTCTGCATCGACCGCAAACGGCGCCCCGGATTTGCCCCGCTGGAGGCGGCGGGCGATCCGCCGGATCCCGGGATCGGCGCCGAAAACGCGCTTGCCCGGGACGAAGAGGCGGCGGCCGTGGCCCAGGCGGTGGCGGAGTTGCCGGAGCGGCAGAGGGCGGCGCTCGCACTCTGCTACTGGCAGGAGATGAGTAACGTGGAAGCTGCGGAAGTTCTTGCTCTAAGCGTCGGCGCGGTGGAATCGCTTCTGGTCCGGGCCCGGCGAACGTTGCGGCAGAAGTTGGGTCCGAGGCTCGGACATGCCATGGAGGAGAGGCCATGACAAACGACATGACATTGGCTCGCGTGCGGCAATTGGTCGAGGCTTACGGCGCCGATCCGAAGCGCTGGTCGGAGGCCGAACGGCGCGCCGCCGAGAAGCTTATCGGGTCGCTGATCAACCCTGCAGCCGACGCCGATGCCGCCAGGCGCGAAGCCGCCGAGCTCGATGCGCTGCTCGACCGCTGGAAGGTCGAGCCGCCGGACCGGACCTTGGCACGCCGCATTGTCGCGGCCGCCGAAGGCGTGCCGCAGCGGCGCCCCGGCGAGCTGCTCCGCACGTTGCAGACCTGGCTGGCGGAGTGGTTCGGCACCGGTCCGCGATGGCCGCAACTGGCCGGCTTGACGGCGGCATTGCTGATCGGCTTGACCATCGGCATAAGCGACCTCGCCAGCCTCGACACGAGCGCCGCCGGCGAAATCGACGACGGATCGGCCTCTATCGCGACCTTGGAGGCCGGCCTATGAGCACCCCAAGCGCAATGCCCGGCGGCGAAGCGTCTGCGCCGGGCCGCGCCCTGCGCATTGGCTTGATCGCCTCGCTCGTGGTGAACCTGCTTTTGGTCGGGCTGATCGCGGGCCATATGTTGAGGGGCCCTTGGTTTGGACGCGAGGGCGGGCTGCCGATCGAGCGGGTCACCGGCCCGATGCCGCCTGACGTGCGCGAAACGGTGCGCGCCACGTTGCGCGAGCTCCGGCCGCATATCAGGGACAAGATCAAGGCCGTCCGCGAAGCGCGCGAGCAGGTGCATGACGCGTTCGTCGCCTCGCCGTTCGATGCAGAGAAGTTGAAGGCGGCCTTCGCCAATCTTCGCGAGAAGACGCTGGCCGTGCAGCAGGACGTCCAGGCCGCCATCGCCGATGCCATCGCCAAGATGCCCCCCGAGAAGCGCCCATAGTAATTCGGTTCGTCCCAAGTCGCGTGCGTTCCCCTCCCCCTGATCCCAGCCCCCGCCGGCAAAGCGTGGGGACTGGGAAAAGGGACTGCCCCAGCCAAAAAATCAGACCCGCATTGCGGATGATGTCCTAAGCTCGGCCGAACAATCGGCCGGGAGGGCAAGTTCATGCGGGTCGTTATCACCGGTGGCGGCGGATTTCTCGGAAAACGGCTGGCCAAGGAAATCCTGGCGCGCGGCACGCTTACGGGCCCCTCGGGCGTTGCGGAGCGGATCGAAGAATTGGTGCTGTTCGATGCTGCCGCACCGTCGCCGGCGTTCGAGGATCGACGCGTGACAGCCGTCATCGGCGACATCGCGGAGAGTTCTGACGCGCGTGCGCTGATTACGGCCGGCACGGCGTCGGTGTTTCATCTGGCTGCCGTGGTCAGCGCGGGCGCCGAGGCGGATTTCGATCTCGGCTATCGCGTCAATCTGGACGGAACGCGCAATCTGCTGGAAGCCTGCCGCGCACAGCCGCGCCCGGTGCGCTTTGTCTTTGCATCCTCGGTCGCCACCTACGGCGGGGACATACCCGAGACCGTCACGGATGCGACGCCGCAAACGCCGGAAACGTCCTACGGCGCGCAAAAGACCATCGGCGAGCTGCTGGTCAACGACTATAGCCGCAAAGGTTATCTCGACGGCCGCTCGCTCCGGCTGCCCACCATCACGGTCCGCCCCGGCAAACCGAACAAGGCTGCCTCGGGCTGGGCGAGTTCGATCATGCGCGAACCCTTGCAAGGCCAGGACGTGACGATCCCGGTTTCACCGGAGACGCGGATGGCCTGTCTCAGCCCGCGCCGCGTCATCGCCGCGTTCATCCGCGCGCACGAATTGCCCGCGGCATCGTTGGGGCGTTGGCGGTCCGTGGTCTTGCCCGGCATCTCCGTCGCCGCGAAGGACATGGCCGCAGCGGTGCAGCGGCACGCGGGAAATCGCAAGATCGGCCGCATCCATTGGGAGGCCGACGCGGCGATCCAGAAGATCAACGACGGCTGGCCCAAGGCGACGGCGTCGGAGCGCGCGCGCCGGCTCGGGTTCGAAGGCGACACGGGCATCGACGAAATCGTCAAGGGCTTCATCGAGGACGAGTTGGAAGGAGCCCCACGCTGATGAACATGTTCGATCTGACGGGCCGCGTCGCCGTCGTCACCGGCGGCAACGGCGGCATCGGCCTCGGCATGGCGAAGGGTATGGCGAGCGCCGGCGCCGCCGTTGCCGTGGCGGGGCGGAACGCAAAGAAGAGCGCGGCGGCGGTCGGCGAAATCGAAGCGCTCGGCGGCAAGGCGGCCGCGATCGAGGTCGACGTGAACGATGCCAACTCCTGCCGCGCCATGATCGCGGCGGCAACGAAGCGCTTCGGCCGGCTCGACATCCTGGTCAACAACGCCGGCATCAATATCCGCAAACCGCCGCAGGACATGGCGATCGAGGAATGGAACCAGGTATTGACCACGAATTTGACCGCCGCATTCGCATGCGCTCAGGCCGCCTACCCGGAGATGAAAAAGGTCGGCGGCGGCAAGATCATCAACATCGGATCGATGATGTCCATCTTCGGCGCGTCGTTTGCCGTCGCCTACGGCGCGAGCAAGGGAGGCATCGTGCAGCTCACCAGGGGCCTGGCCACCGCCTGGGCACGCGACAACATCCAGGTGAACGCGGTGCTGCCGGGCTGGATCGACACGGACTTGACGCGACGAGCCCGCGAGCAGGTGCCGGGCTTGCACGACAGCGTGCTCGCCCGCACGCCGGCCAGGCGATGGGGCGCGCCCGAGGACCACGCCGGCATCGCCGTCTTCCTCGCCAGTCCGGCTTCGGACTTCGTCACCGGAGCCGCCATTCCGGTGGACGGCGGCTATTCCGTGATGGGCTAGATCGTCGCCACGATGAAGATGCGACGGAACGGCATGATCACCTTGCCGTTCGCTTGCGGCGGATAATCACGCTTCAGCGCCTTGAGGTACAGGGCGAGATAGGCCTCGCGCTCTTTCGGCGGCAGGGGCTCAATATACGGCCTGAGACCGGTGCCCTTCACCCATTCGACGATGCCTTCGGCGCCGTCCATGACGTGCTGGTATTCGGTTTCCCAAATCTCCAGGCGCTTGGTCAAAGGCGCAAGCAGATCGTAGTAGAAGCCCGGCACCTCGACGCGTTGGCTCTCGCGCGCCGATGCAAGCAACGGCGACCACGGTCCGGCACTGGCCGCCTCCCGCATGTTGGTGTGCGTAGGCGCATTCTGATTCCTCGGCATCTGTATCGCGAGCGAACCGCCCGGTGCCAGTTGCCGCAGCAACGCCGGCATGACGCGGGCGTGGTCCGGCACCCACTGCAGGGCCGCGTTGGCGAAGATCACGTCATAGGGCTGGTCCGCCTTCCAGGTACCGATCTCGCCCTCGATCCATGTGATCGACGGGTGGTCGGCGCGCGCCTTCGCCAGCATCTCGGCAGAATTGTCGAGGCCGACGATGGTCGCATCCGGCCAGCGCACGGCGAGCAATTCGGTGCTGTTGCCGGGCCCGCAGCCGAGATCGATCACGCGCTTCGGCTCGGAGTCCGGGACCCGCGCGAGAAGATCGATGGCCGGTTGCGTGCGCTCGCCGGCGAATTTCAGGTATTGGCGGCTGTCCCAAACGGGCATGATTCTTCCTTGCTTATCGACGGATGCCGCCACCGATCATAGCCGAGTCGAGCCGGCTCGCAGCAGCCTCAAGCATCGCCGGCCAGGCGTCCGAACATGCGAAAGTCGTGGAAGCCGCCCTTGAACCACGCCCTTTGCCGAAGCGTGCCTTCATAGCGGAAGCCCGCTTTTTCGAGCACACGGTCCGATGCGCCGTTGCCGGGCAATGTCCAGGCTTCGATCCGATTGAGACCGAATGTCCGATGGCCGCAGGACACCACCGCCCGCAAGGCCTCGGTCATCAGACCGCGCCCCCAGAATTCCGGATTTATCTCGTACCCCACCTCGCCGAAGCGCCATTTCTTGTCGATGCGATTGAAGCGGATCAAACCCACGAACGCCTTCGACGGACTTTCCTCGATCACCCAGGCGCAGCCCTTGCCGCTGCCGTGGAGCTTGACCATCCAGCGTATGTACCGCTCGGCCTGCTGCTTCGTCGGATCATCGGGCCAGTTCGAAAATCGCGTGACGTCCGGGATCGACAACATTGCCCGGAATGCTCCGGAGTCGCCCGCCCTTGGCGCGCGCAAGCGCATGCGCCCAGTGGTTAAGACCGGAAATTTTCGGGTGGCTGGCATCGGTTACCGGGCGGGCTTCGCGAATTCTTCATGGTCTCTCAGCGCAAGGGCGGATGCATAGCATCCCGGCCCGCTTGCGCCAAATCACGTTGGGCTGTATACAGCCGCACCCCGTACTGGATCGATCATGGATATCCGCAACGTCGCCATCATTGCGCACGTCGACCACGGCAAGACGACCCTGGTCGATTGCCTGCTGCGCCAGAGCGGCACCTTCCGCGAAAATCAGCAAGTTGCGGAACGGGCAATGGATTCCAACGAGCTGGAACGCGAACGCGGCATCACGATTCTGGCCAAATGCACCTCGGTCGTCTGGCACGGCACCCGCATCAACATCGTCGACACGCCGGGCCACGCGGACTTCGGCGGCGAGGTCGAACGCATCCTGTCCATGGTCGACGGCGTCGTGGTCCTCGTCGACGCGGCAGAGGGGCCGATGCCCCAGACCAAATTCGTCACCGGCAAGGCGCTGCGTCTCGGACTTCGCCCGATCGTCGTCATCAACAAGGCCGACCGGCCCGATGCCCGTGCGCACGAGGTGCACGACGAGGTCTTCGATCTTTTCGCCGTGCTGGACGCGAACGACGCGCAACTCGACTTCCCCACCCTGTTCGCTTCCGCCAAGCAAGGCTGGGCCGTCACCGACCTCGCCCAGCCGCATAAGGACATGGCGCCGCTGTTCGACCTGATCCTGCGCCATGTGCCGCCGCCGGTGGCGGAGCCGGACGAGCCCTTCCGCATGCTGGTCACCACCTTGGAGGCCGACGCCTATCTCGGCCGCGTGTTGACCGGGCGCATTCAATCCGGCTCGGTCAAGGCCAATGCCACGATCAAGGCCATCGATCAGGACGGCAAGACGATCGAGCAGGCGCGGATCACCAAACTTCTGGCCTTCCGCGGGCTCGAGCGCATCGGGGCCGATCAGGTCGAGGCGGGCGACATCGTCGCCATCGCCGGCTTGAAGCAGGCGACCGTGGCAGACACGCTTTGCGAGCTTTCGGTGGACCAGCCGATCCGCGCGCAGCCGATCGATCCGCCGACGCTCGCCATGACATTCTCGGTCAACGATTCGCCGCTTGCGGGGCGCGAGGGCGACAAGGTGACCAGCCGCGTCATCGGCACGCGGCTCTTTCGGGAAGCGGAAGGCAATGTGGCGATCCGTGTGCGCGAGAGCGACGACCGCGACTCCTACGAGGTCGCGGGCCGCGGCGAGCTGCAGCTCGGCGTGCTGATCGAGACCATGCGACGCGAAGGATTCGAACTCTCCATCAGTCGCCCACGCGTGCTGATGCGGAGCGACCCCGAAACCGGCCAGCAACAGGAGCCCATCGAAGAAGTCACGGTCGATGTGGACGACGGCTACACCGGGATCGTCGTGGAGAAGCTTTCCGAGCGGCGTGCCGAATTGCGCGACATGCGGCCGTCCGGCGGCGGCAAGACCCGCATCGTCTTCCATGCGCCGTCGCGGGGACTAATCGGCTATCACGGCGAATTTCTCACCGACACGCGCGGCACCGGTGTGATGAACCGGATCTTTCATGCCTATGCGCCGTTCAAGGGACCGATCCAGGGCCGCCGCAACGGCGTGCTGATCTCGAATTCCGACGGCGATGCGGTCGCCTATGCGTTGTGGAACCTGGAAGAACGGGGACCGATGTTCATCGACCCGGGCGTCCAGGTTTACGGCGGCATGATCATCGGCGAGCACACGCGCGACAATGACCTGGACGTCAATCCGCTGAAGGGCAAGCAGCTCACCAATATTCGCACCACGGCGAAGGACGAAATGGTGCGCCTGACGCCGCCGCGCAAAATGTCGCTCGAGCAGGCCATCGCCTATATCGCCGACGACGAACTGGTCGAAGTGACGCCGAAATCGATCCGCTTGCGCAAGCGCTTCCTCGATCCGAACGACCGCAAGCGCGCCAACCGCGCCGCCGAAGCCAACGCCTGATCCGCTGGTTCAGCGCGGCGCCGGATGCCCGACCGCGCGCTGGTAGGCGAAACCGAGCCCGATCAGGCAAAGCCCCAGTCCGAGGAACGACGCCACGCGATAGAGCCCTTCGAGCGCGGAGGCATCGAACAGGAACACCTTGAATACCGCCAAGGTGATGATCCCGAGCGCGACGTAACGCAGCACACGCATGTCCCGCAACACGCCGCCCGCCATCACGGCCGCGCCGAAGAGCAGGCACGCTACCGAATATGCCACTTGCTCGCCGCTGCCCGCGCCGCCGCGCTCCATGCTTTCGGGATGGAACCAGTGGCGGACTTCGAAAACCAGCCAAACGAAGCTCAGGCCGAGCGCGCCGCCCCCCGTCGCGATCAGGAGCCAGACCGATCCAAAGCGCAGGGCCCGCCAAGCGAAGAGACCAGCGACCGCAGCGGGCGCCGCGTATACCCACAGCAATCCGTTCAGGATCGGCCAAGTGCCGACGTCGGCGTGGCGCAAGGCGGGATTGAGCCACAGAAACGGCCACGCATAGGTAACCACGATGCCGGCGACGGCCGCAGCCTGCGCGCTCAAGACGATGGATCGCCTTGGGAAGCGCAAGCCCAAGGCCGCCAGCCCGTTGGCAAGGGCCAACGCGACCACGCATTCGGTACCGGCTTCAATCAATTCCGGCGGGATGATGAACACCATTGGGCCGCGGAAGAGCAGCGCGACCATGAACCAAGCGGTGTAGATCGCGAGCCAGATCGCCGACCACTCGATCATGCGCTGAAAGACATCGTCGCGCCGTTCGAGCAGCCACAACGAGGCGACCGTGAGCGCGACGATCGGCAAGCCATGCCCGTATAGCAGCCAAAGCCACAGCACGCCCTCGCCGGTGAACTGGGTGAATTGCAGGAACGTTACGTGCGCCAGCTTGGCGATGGTCGCGATCAGGAGGAGCGCCGCGACGACACGGAGCGGCGGATAGGGCCGGCGAAGCTCGCTCAGGAACGCCGGCAGGCGCACGTCCGGCGGAGCCAGGCGGTTGTCGAGCCAGGCAAGCGCCGCGATTTCGCTCGCCCAGGCTACCGCGATCCACACGCGCGTGAATTCGAACGGCACCGCAAGGCTGACGAAGCCGGTGACGCCGACCGCGTAGGCAGTGATGGCGTGCAGGAAGTTGTCTTCCGTCCGCCACTGCGGGGTTGCGCGCTGCTGGGCCAGCAACAGCAACAAATAGACCGCGGCCAAAGCCAGAGACGCCACGCCCCACAGAACCAGGCCTGGCGTCGCGACGCGATACCAAAGGATGATAAACGCGGCCGCAGACGCGAGCACCGACATGGCGGCCCAACGCCCCGCCTGGGACGAGCTGTGCGAAAGGCCGATCGCACCGCCCGCGAGCATGCCGCCGATGGCGATCCCGGTCGCCATGTGCCGCCAGGTCTCGTCCTCGCCTGCCCCAACCGGCCAAAACGCCAGCACCGCGAGCGGGAACGCCACGCCGAACCATCCGAAATGACGGTATCGCCGGTCGAAGCGGTCGAGCAAAGCGGCGGCCACGCACGGCGCCATCAACAACACCCAATCGCCGGCAACCCAGCCGGATCGACGCAGCACAAATGCTTGCAGCGCGGCCGCCGCGACGACCGCGGCCACCGCCACCGGCCAATCGGCGACGGAGGCGATGAACGCGCGGCGCCATCCCGGGAGCCCGACGGCAGTCACGTAAATCGCCGCACTCGCGAGCACGTAGATGCTGAGCCAGATCCGCTCGTCGGGTTTGTCGTCGAACGCCAGCCAAACGGCGGCCCAGCCGAAGCCGGCGACGGCGGCGGTCGCCAGCAGCGCGATCCAGCCGCGCCTGCGGGCGATGGCGGCGATACCGACCTCGAGCGCCGCCAGGTAAAGGAAGAGCAGTATAGCGCTGGATTCCTTGGCGCCGACCAGGACCGGCGTCGCGAAGCCGCCGATCAGGCCGATGAACCCCACCAACTGGCCGTGCCGCAGCGCCAAGCCCACCGCGGCGACCGTCGTAAGCGCGAGCGCGAAAAATCCGCCGGTCGGCGTCAGCAAGTCGTAGACGCGCGTGGCGGCAAGAAAGACGCCGTAAAGCACACCGATCCCGGCAGCGGCGAGACCGCTTGCCGGCTGGCTGGCGCGCGGCCGCATCCATTCGCCGCCGCCGAGCAAGGCCAAACCGAAGATTAGGCCCAGGATGACGCGGATTTCCGGGCTGAGCAGATTGCGGTCAAGGGAGTACTTCACCAGGAAACCGCCGGCCAGCACCAACGCGACGGCGCCGACCCAGACCGAAATGCGTCCGCCGAGCCGTTCTTCGAGACCCACGGCCGTTTTCGCGCCGGGCACCGGAGCGGCGGCCGCCGGGAGCGGCGGCGGGTCCGGCAGCGGCTCGGCGGTCACGGTCGGCGTCGCGGCCGCTGGCGCCGACGGTGCGGCTGCCGGCGCGGCCTCCACCGCAACCGCCCCCGGTTCCGCATGATCTTCAATCGCGCGCAAGCGGCGCTCCAGCAGCGTCAATCTGTTGCGCAGGTCGCGCAGTTCGCCGCCGAGGGACGTCCGCGTCGTCGAGGCAACGACGAGCGCGATGATCGGCAACGCCAGGCCGATCAAGGCCAATGGAATTACGAGTCCGACGACAAATTCCACGGCGCGCCCCCCAAGCTGCACCAGCCGGCGACGATCGTTCTATCTCATCTGAGCGCGGCGGCGATATTGCCGCCGTCCACCGTCATCACCGCGGCAGTGGTCTTGTCGGAAAGCGCCAGATCCACGAAGGCGCGCGCGACGTCGTCCGCCTTCACTTCGCGGCCAAGCAAGTTGCCCGACATATAATCCTTCTCGCTCATGCCGCGCGCTTTCGAGCGCTTCGCCACCATGTCGTCCGTCAGCAGTCCCGAGCGCACGCGATCGGCGTTTACCGCATTGGAGCGAATTCCGTCGGCGCCGTAGTCGAGCGCGTATTGTCGCGACAGGAATAGCGTCGCTGCCTTCGGCAGGCCATAGGGGCCGAAATCGGGCCCCGGGTTTACCGCCTGTTTCGAGACGTTGAATAGCAAACAACCGCCCGTGCCCTGCGCCAGCATGACGCGCACGGCGGCTTGCGCGACATTTTGATGGGCGAAGAAATTGAGCTCGAAACTCTGGCGCAACACCGCGTCGGAGACTTCGCCGATCTTGCCCGACCATGCCGCGCCGGCGTTCGACACGACGATGTCCACACCGCCGAATGCCTCGCATACGCGAGCGATCGCGGCATCCACCTCGGCGCGCCTGGTCGCGTCGCAGCCTATGCCGATGCCGCCGAGCTTCGCTGCCACCGATTGCGCGGCCTTGGCGTCGAGGTCGAGGACCGCCACCTCGGCGCCGGCGGATGCGAAGGCCTTGGCCGTCGCGGCGCCGATCGCACCGGCGCCGCCCGTGATCACGACGACCTGCCGCGCCAAGGGCTTCTCCGCCCCTTTGCCGAGCTTGGCTTGCTCCAGCGACCAATATTCGACGTCGAATATGTCGTGCTCCGGAATGCTGGTGAACGTCCCGACGGCTTCGGCATCGGTGATCACCTGGATCGCCGTCTCGGCGATATCCGCGGCGATGGCGGCATCCTTCGCCGATTTGCCGAGACCGAAAAGCCCCACTCCGGGCACCAGGATCACCCGGGGCATCGGATCGAGCGGCTTTTTCGGCGGCGATTGACCGGCGTTGTTGCGGACGAAATAGGCGTTGTATTCGCCGGCATACGTCTCGACGGCGGCTCTGGCGGCAGCGCGGAATTCGTTCAGCCTGCCCGCTTCCGGCGCCGGAAGGATCATCGGCCGCGCCTTGGTGCGGATCACGTGATCCGGCGTGACGACGCCCGCCTGCGAATAGCGCGCGACGTCACGGCCTTGCGTGAAGTTGGCGATGGTGTCGTTCGTGCGGTGCGCCAGCACGAGCCGGTTCCAGGTTCCAGCATCGCGGTCCTTCGGCAGCGCCACGAGGCCGCGCATGATCGGCGCGATCTCGGCGATGCCGGCGAGCCTCCCCGGCAGAGCCGCCGCCGCAAACACGTTCCGGCGGCCCTTGGCCAGGCGCGCTTCCGCCATGCTGACGAATTCGATCATGCGGTCATAGGCGGCCTTCGCCGTATCGCCGAAGCTGAAAATGCCGTGCTTCAGCAGCACGAGCCCTTCGCATTTCGGATTTGCCTCGAACACTTCGGCCGCGAGCTTGGCCAGGCCGAAGCCCGGCATCAGGTACGGCACCAAAGCCACGCGCTTGCCATAGAGCCTGGCGCAGATCTCCGCACCGTCCGGCTGATCGGTAAGCGACAACACCGCATTGGCGTGAGTGTGATCGATGAACTTGTGCGGCACGAAAGCGTGCAGCAGCGTCTCGACCGATGGGTTCGGCGCGTTGCTATCCAAAAGATTGCCGCGCTGCGCATTGACCATGTCCTCGTCGCTCAGCCGGTCGAGCGCCTTGAGCTTCAGCAACCCGTCCATGCGCACGGCGGGCAAACCCGGCGGCTCGATCGAACCCATGTCCCAGCCCGAACCTTTGACGCAGAGCACGTCAAGCGCTTCGCCCGCAATGTCGCGTTGCACCGTCTTGACCGAGGTATTGCCGCCACCGTGCTGCACCAGGCGAGGCTCGTTTCCGAGCAGCCTCGTGGTGTAGACCCTGAGCGCCAGGTCTTCGCTCACGCCGGCGCCGGCGTATTTCTTGACCGCGGCCTTGGCGTCACTGTCGGACCACAAATTCTCCATCGGTAATCCTCGTCAGATCAGGCGGTCTTGGTCCGCTCGGGGTAAAGCGCGCGCAATCCCTCGGTGCTGGCGGCGCAAACGCCTCGCTCCGTCACAAGACTGGTCACCAGGCGCGCGGGCGTGACGTCGAAGGCGTAGTTGGCCGCGGGCGAGCCGTCCGGCGTGACTTGCACGCTGATGACCGTGCCGTCGGCGGTGCGGCCCGAGAGCCGGGTTATTTCCTCGGCGCCGCGCATTTCGATCGGCACGTCGCTGCCGCTGTTGAGCGTCCAGTCGATGGTGCTATGGGGCAGCGCCACATAGAACGCCACGCCGTTGTCGTGCGCCGCGAGCGCCTTCAAATAAGTGCCGATCTTGTTGCAAACGTCGCCGTTTGCCGTGACCCGATCCGTACCGACGATGCAGAGGTCCACGTCGCCGCGTTGCATCAGCAATCCGCCCGCATTGTCGACGATGACCGTATGCTTCACGCCGTGGCTGCCGAGCTCCCAAGCCGTGAGCGAAGCGCCCTGGTTTCGCGGCCTGGTCTCGTCGACCCACACGTGCACGGGAATGCCCGCGTCATGGGCCATGTAGATCGGCGCCAGGGCGGTGCCCCAATCGACGGTCGCGAGCCATCCGGCATTGCAATGGGTCAGCACGTTGACGATACGCTTGCCGCCCGCGGCTGCATGCGCGTCTTCGATCAGCCGCCTGCCGTGGCGGCCGATGGCCATATTGACCTCAACGTCAGCGTCGCAGATTTCCGCCGCGCGCTTGTAGGCAACGGCGATCCGCTCCTGGCGCGGACGATTGCGCAGGTTCGCCAGCATGTCGTCCACGGCCCAGCGCAGATTGATTGCGGTAGGGCGGGTCGCAACCAGGACCTCGGCTGCGTGCTCCAGTTGAGCGTCGGAGGCATCCTCGCGCAGCGCCAGGCACAAGCCGTAAGCCGCCGTGGCCCCGATCAAGGGCGCGCCGCGCACCACCATTGACTTGATGGCGTGCGCCGCATCGGCGAGCGTGGTCAGCCGCTCGACCGCGAAGGCATGCGGCAGCTTGGTCTGGTCGATGACCATGACCGACCAGCCGTCCTCGCCGAGCCAGATGCTGCGGTAGGGTTTGCCGCCGATTTTCATGCGGCGGACCCTACCTCGCGCCGCTCCCCGCGGCAACCGGCGCCGCGCGACATTGTGGTTCCGGAACTGGCAATTCTGCTAGCGTCGCTTCGTGATTCGGCAGGGGAGCGAGCGGTGGTCAGGCGTGTGGTTTGTCGAGAGCTGAACGGGCCGGAATCCATGCGCCTGGAGGAAGAGCCAAGCCGAGTGCTCGGCCCCGGCCAGGTTCGAGTGGCGATCCGCGCATGCGGGGTGAACTTCCCGGACCTGCTCATGACCCGGGGCCTATACCAGCTCAAGCCGCCGCTGCCTTTTACGCCCGGCTTTGAATCCGCCGGCGACGTGGTCGAAGTGGCGCCGGATGTCGAGACCGTGAAGCCCGGCGCCAGGGTCATCACCCGGCACCGTTACGGAGGTTATGCGGACGAATTGGTGCTAACGCCGGATGCCTTGTTGCCCCTCCCCGCGAGCTTTTCCTATGCCGAGGGCGCTTGCTTCACGGTCGGCTACCACACGGCCTATCACGCTCTGGTGCATCGCGGCCACCTCAAAGCCGGCCAAGTGCTGCTCGTGCATGGCGCCGCGGGCGGTGTCGGCTTGGGCGCGGTCGAGATTGGCAAATTGCTCGGCGCGACCGTCATCGCCACCGGTTCCAGCGACGAAAAGCTTGCGGTGGTGCGCGAGCGCGGCGCCGATCACGTGATCAACTACACTCGCGAGTCCTTTCGCGAGCGCGTCAAGGCGATCACGCAGGATCGCGGCGCCGACGTGATCTACGACCCGGTGGGCGGCGACGTGTTCGATGAATCGCTTCGCTGCATCGCCTGGCAAGGGCGCTTGCTCGTCATCGGTTTTGCCGGGGGCCGCATCCCGAAACTGCCTGCCAACCTGGCGCTGCTCAAAGGCTGCGCCGTCGTCGGCGTCCGGGCCGGCGAAGCCACGCGGCGGAACCCCGCGCTCGGGAAGGATTCGCGCGAAGCGTTGATGCGTCTCGCCAATTCCGGCGCCCTGAGGCCCAACATTTCTCACACCCTGCCGCTGGAACGCTTCGCCGAAGCCATGCGGGTGCTGAGCGAGCGGAAGGCGGTCGGCCGCGTTGCCCTGACGACCTGAGTCTCTATAGTCTTGTTCGATAACCGCATAAATTCCGGGAAGGCCACAATGTTCCAGAAGGATCTGCTGAAGGGCAAACGCATTCTCGTATCCGGCGGCGGCACCGGCCTCGGGAAATCCATGACGCAGCGATTCCTCGAACTAGGCGCCGAGGTGGCGATCTGCGGCCGGCGCAAGGGCGTGCTCGACGAAACGGCGCAGGAATTGATGAAACAGACCGGCGGAAAGGTGACGACCCACGCCGTCGACATTCGCGTGGCCGAAGCGGTCGAGGAAATGGTGAGCGAGATCTGGCAAGGCGGACCGCTCGACGCATTGGTGAACAACGCGGCCGGAAACTTCATTTCGCGCACCGAGGATTTGAGCCCGCGCGCGTTCGACGCCATCGCCAATATCGTCTTGCATGGCACGTTCTACATGACCAATGCCTGCGGCAAGCGCTGGATCGCCGGGCAGCACAAAGGTTCGGTGCTGTCGGTGCTGACGACATGGGTGCGAACGGGATCGCCTTACGTCACGCCGTCTGCCATGTCGAAGGCCGGCGTCGCGGCGATGACCAAGGGTCTCGCCGTCGAATGGGGACCGAAGGGCATCCGCCTCAACGCCGTGGCGCCGGGCCCCTTCCCGACCGAGGGCGCCTGGGCGCGCCTGTCGCCGACGCCGGAGCTGGCCAAACGTTCCAACGACAGCATCCCCATGCGCCGCGTCGGCGATCACAAGGAGCTCGCCAATCTGGCCGTGTTCCTGCTCGCGGACGAATGCGCCTACATCAACGGCGAGATC
>DASQHM010000098.1:0-29741 GCA_035632095.1 Candidatus Cybelea sp.
CATGCCGAGGAACGCCGGCGTCGCGAACGACAGCCATCCGGAATAGCCGAGCACCAGGTTCAGCGACTGCACCAGAATGACGAAGACGCCGGTCATGATGCCGACATGCAGAACATAGGGCGAGGTCGAGACCAAGGGCACGGCGGCGGCAATGGCCCAGGCCGCGGCAATCAAGAGGCGGCGGTTCACAGGCGCACGGTGCGCCCGAACAAGCCGTTCGGGCGAACGAGCAGCACCAGCAGCATGGCGGCGAACGATGTTCCGTCGCGCAGGACCGAACTCCCGAGGCCGCCGGCGAGGCTTTCGAACAGGCCGAGGATCAGCGCCGCGAGCACGGCGCCGAGCACGTTGCCCATGCCGCCCATGATCACCACGGCGAAGCTCTTGAACACCACATCGGTACCCATGCTGGGATAGAGATCGTAGAGCGGCGCGACGGCGCCGCCCGCGACGCCGCAAAGCATGGCTGCGAGGCCTGCGGTCCAGCACGTGAGCGGGCGGATGTCGATGCCGACCATCAGGCAGGCATCCTTGTTTTGCGCGGCCGCGCGGAGAGCGGCGCCGATCCGGGTCAGGCGCAGAAACGCAAGAAGCAACGACAGGGCCGCAAGTCCGATGGCGACAATGAAAAGACGCTGCCCGAAGACCAGCAGGCCGAATACATCGAAGGTGACAAATTCATAGCGCGTCGGGATGCGCAGCGGCGAGGCGCCGAAAATCATGCGCGCGGCGTTCTGCAGGATGATGCCGACCGCAAGCGTGGCCAGGATCGCCGCCTCGAAGGGGCGATTCAGGGTCGGCAGCAGGGCGCATTTGGCCAGGAGGAGTCCGGCTCCCGCCATGACCGGCAAGACCACGATGAAGCTCGCCTCGTAGCCGAGGCCGGCCTTGGCGACGAGCACCTGCACCAGGAACGCCGCGAGCATGTAAAGCTCGCCGTGACTGAAGTTCACCTGCTCCAGGATGCCGAAAATCACGGTGAGGCCGATCGCCCACAGGGCGTAGTCGCAGCCCACCATCACGCCATTGACTATGAGCTGCGCGAGGAGTTGGCCGTCCATCGACTGTTGGATCGCGAGGCGGGCGCCGTCAGCTTCCGAGCAGCTCCTTGACCATCAGCTTGCCGTCCTGCACTTGCATGAACATCAGATTGTTGTGCGCCTGATTGTGGTCGTCGAATTTGATCGGACCGAGAATGCCCTGGTAGTTCGTGGCGGCGAGCGCCTTTTGAAGCGCGGCGGGATCGGTGGACCCGGCGCGCTTGACGGCGTCGGCGGCCATCTTGATGGCTTCATAGGTGCTGTAGGCGACGTAATGCGGTCCTTGCTTGAAATGCGCCTTGAAAGCATCGACGAAGGCCACGTTCTTGGCGCCGTCGTAACCGTCGTAATAGGGATAGACGGTCCAGGAGCCGTTGAACTTGCCGGTGGCAAGCAGATCGGCGACCAGGCCCGATACCAGCGGCGGGCGCGCCACAAGGGGGACCGTCATGCCGAACTGCACGTACTGCTTCATGAAGTTGGATACCTGCTGGTCCAGCATGAAGATGCCGATCGCATCCGGCTTCGCGCTGCGCAACCTGGTGAGCACGGGCAGGAAATCGGTTTCCGAATTCTTCAGATAGTCGGCCGAGATCACCTGAACCTTGCCACCAAGCTTGTCGGTCACGAACTTGACGCCGCCGCGCCCGTAATCGGTGTCTTCCGCGACGAAGGCGATCGTCTTGGCCCCCTGCTTCAGCAGGCGGTCGGCAATGACGCCCGACATCAGGATGTCGTCGGGCACGGTGCGAAACACCCATTTGTTGCCGCCGACGCCTGCCTTTTGCGTGATGTCGGGATGGGTGGAGACCGCGACGATCATCGGCTTGCCGGCCCGCTCGGCGATCGGCATGAGCGCCAGCGTCGCGCCGCTGCAAATGTCTCCGAACAAGACGTCGACCTTGTCTTCGCTGAGCAGCTTCTCGGCGGCGGCGACCGAATCCGCCGGCCGGCAAACACTGTCTTGCACCATCGCCGCGATCTTGCGGCCGTTCACGCCGCCCTGGCCGTTGATCTCTTCGACGGCGAGCTCGGCGCCCCACTTCACATGCTGTCCAAGGAACGCCACCGGCCCGGTCACCGGCGTTGGGATCCCTATCTTGATGTCTTGCGCGATCGCGGCGCCTGAAATCACGGTCAACGCCGCTGCGGCCAGGCCCAGCCTGCCGATCGATGCGATGGTCCAACGCATTATTGCCCCCTGGTCGGCTTTGGTTGTGTCCCGGATATTAGCAGCGCGCGGCGCGTTGGTAAGCCGGAACTGGTCATGCCCTCCGGCTCTGGCTAAACTCGCCGAAAGCGAATGGTCTTGCCGAAACGGCCGCCATTTCGGCGTCCGCAAGGCGGCAATGGGCGAGGCACGGCGCGATGGTCAAACCGCTTCCCCGCATCGACGGACAGGGCATTCTCGACATGCATGTGCATGTCGGGCCCGAATTCCTGATGCGCCGCTACAGCCCCGCTGCCTTAGCGGAGGAAGCGCGTCGCCAGGGATTCGGCGTGGTGATGAAGAACCACTTCCAGCCCACCACGGCATGGGTCGCGATGGTGCGCCGGCCGGACGACAAGGTTCCGCTGATCGGGTCGGTCGCCTTGAACCTGAGCGTCGGCGGCATCGACGAACACGGCGTGCGCGGCGCGCTCTCCGGCTGGAAGCGCGACGTTGGCAGCGTCGATCCCGACCCGGAGCGGTTCGTCGTATGGATGCCGACGCTTTGCGCCGAGGCTCATCTGCATGTGATGGGCCGGCGCGACATCCCGTTGGATTGGGGCGTCGCCGAGCGCTACACGCGATTTTTCGCGGCGAACACCGGGCTTCAGTTGCGGGACGGCCACGGCACCGTGATTTCCGGCCTTGCCCGTGCGCTCAAGACCATAGCCGACCATGATCTCGTGCTGGCGAGCGGCCATCTGGGCAAGGAGGACACGATCCTGCTCGCCCGGTTGGCGCGAACGGCCGGCATCAAGCGCTTGGTGTTGACCCATCCGCTTTTCCAGTCGACGCGGCTCGACTCCGAGACCCTGCATATGCTGTGGACCGAGTATGGCGCCTACAGCGAGCTCGCCTTCGTCAATCTCGCCATGGATCATCTGACGATCCCGCAATACGTCGAGGTGATCCGTGCCGTCGGCCCAGAGGGCTGCATCCTGTCATCCGATCTCGGCCAACCGTTCTCGCCGACGGTGACCGAAGGCATGCAGCAATATTTCCACGACCTGGAACAGGGTGGCATCCACCCCGACGACATCGCAAGAATGGCGATCGTCAATCCCCGCCGCCTGCTCTTTTGACGGCCGTCGTTGCGACCGGGCGCCTCCGGCATCGCCGATGTTTCGATCCGCGCCTTCCGCGACCGACTGACCAGCATTTGGAGACGGCGTCATGAGCGTACAACTCGGCATGTTCACCATGCCGTTCCATCATCCCGACCGGGACTACGCCGCGATCTTGACGGAGGACCAGGATGCGGTCGTCCTGGCCGACGAGCTCGGCTTCAGCGAAGTGTTCGTCGGCGAGCACTTCAGTTCCTGGAGCGAGCGGATCAGCTCGCCGCTGATCTTTCTCGCCACCGTCATCGCGCGGACAAAGAGAATCCGCCTCGGCACCGGCGTGATCAATCTGCCGCAGCAGCATCCGGTAACCGTCGCGGCTCAGGCGGCAATGTTCGATCACTTGAGTCGCGGCCGCCTGATCATGGGCATCGGGCCCGGAGGGCTGGTCAGCGACCTCGAGTTGTTCAATCCGGCAGCGCCCGAGCTGCGGCCGCAAATGGTGCTCGAAGCCATCGACACGGTGCTCCGTCTCTGGATCGATGACCCGCCCTACGACATCGACGGCCGGTTTTGGAAATTCTCGCTCAAGAACAATATCTGGCCGGAGTTCAAGGTCGGCTGGGTGCCGCGTCCCTATCAGAGGCCGCACCCGCCCATCGCTCTATCCCTGGTCACTCCCAATTCGTCGAGCGCGAAGACCGCGGGCGAGCGCGGCTGGATTCCGATTTCGGGAAATTTCTTCCATCGGCGGTATTTGCGCAGTCATTGGGAAATGTATGCGGCGGGCTGCGAAGCGGCAGGCCGGCGCCCCGATCCGAATATCTGGCGCGTGTCGCGCTGCGTCCTGGTCACCGAGACCGACGCCGAAGCCGAGACGTATCTTGCCGATCCGGACAACGGCCTGTCCTACTATTACGGCTTTTTCCGGCACAGTTTCTCGCAAGGACGCAAGGCGCTGTTCATGATCAAGCCCGACGAGAAAATGCCAGACGAGGCGACCACGGTCGACGCCATCAAGCGCTCGCAGGTGATTGCCGGAAGCCCGCGCCGCGTTCTCGATCAGCTGGTGGCATTGCGCGACGAGATCGGTCATTTCGGAACGCTATTGATGACAGGCCATGATTGGGATCAACCGCAGCTCTGGCGGCGATCAATGGCATTGCTGGCCAAAGAGGTCATGCCCGCCTTCAGCCGACATGCGTCCGCCATGTAGACCGGCGGGCGCTCCGAGGGCGTGGCTCTAACAAGAGAGGCGAGGATTCAAATGCTGGAAGGTTTATTGCGGGGCGACGTCGCGGTGGTGAGCGGAGCGGCACAGGGAAACGGCAAGGCGATCGCCCTCGGCCTGGCGCGCGCCGGCGCCAAAGTCGCCGTGGCCGACGTGAACGGAGCGGGAGCCGAACGAACGGCGCGGGAGATAGAGGCACTCGGAGCGGGCACGTTTTCGGCGACAGTCGACGTTGCGGATCCGGCGGCATGCAAGGCATTCGCAGCATTGGTCGAGAAGCGTCTGGGTGCCGCTTCCATATTGGTCAACAATGCGGGCATCATTCGCCGCACGCCGCTCGAAAGCCCCTCGTTTGCCGAGGACTGGTCGGCGACGTTCCGCGTCAACGTCGACGGCTGCATCAATATGGTGTCGGCGCTTCTGCCCCAGCTTCGCCGGACCCGCGGGCGCATCGTCAATCTGGGCTCGATCGCCTCGTTTGTCTCCACGCGCACCACGGCAGCGTATCCCGCCAGCAAAGGCGCGGTGCTGCAGCTTACCAGGTCGTTGGCGACGGAATTGGCGCCCGATGGCATTCGGGTCAACGGCATCGCACCCGGCGTGATCGCCACGGCCATGACGGAGGCGACGCGCGCCAATCCGAAGGCGCTTGCGATGTTCATGAACCACACGCCGATGGGACGCGTGGGAGAGCCGGAAGAACTCGTCGGGCCCGTCCTGTTCCTGGTTTCGCCCATGTCGAGCTATGTGACTGGCGTGATGCTGCCGGTGGACGGCGGGTATCTGGCAGTCTGAGACCTGTCCCGGCCGATTAAGATTTCCATTGCCGGGACACACGGCGAGGTTCTCACAACTGTTTGCGAATATCGGCGGGGATCCGGGGATCGTCGGTCAGGATGTGGAAAAGGGTTCTGCGGGTGAGATGCTCCAAATCGCCGGCCGCTACCTCGTCCGCCTTCCGATCGACGGCGTAACGTTGCAGCGCCAGGAACAATGCCGGCGTGCGGCCGCCATCTGTCTCGCCGGAATAGAACTCCAGGTGCTTCAGCGCGGCCTGCAGCGCCAGCACGCCGCCGCGATCGTATTCCAGCAGATATTCCGCCACGCGCGGCGCCACGTCCGGCGGCACCATGTCCATATCCGCGTAGCATTCCCGCGCGAACGCCCCGGCCGCGTCGCGGTCCGAGAGGTCGAAATTCAGCGCCGAAGAGCCGCGCCGGCGAAATTCGAACTCCATGCGCAGCCGTTCGGCTTTCAACATCTGCTGCAGAAACCCGAAGGAGTGGCTCAGGAAATTGAGTTGCTGCCATGGCCGCAGCATGGTGGCGGTGATCGATTGCACCGGCCCATCGTCGAACCGGTAGTCGATCGTCACGAACGTCTCGCGGCTGATCGCCACCGGAAACGTGACGTCCACCCGTAGCATCCGGCGGCCGCCTTCGCCGCGGTCGCATTCGATGCCGAGTTCGGGAGTGCCGGCCGCGACGCCGGCGATGGACAAGGGCCCGGCGGACGGTTGGGTCAGCCGCGAATAGGTTGCGCCGCTTAAAGCATCCTCTAGCTCACGCCGCTCCCAGGCCGATGCTGAAGACGACGACATGACGACAGCGCCCGCCACCGCGGCGCTTGCGACGTATTGGCAGAATCGTGCGCCCATGACGCATTATTCCTCCGATGCCATTGCGCGGGCGGCCGCCGCCCGCGGCGACACGCGGTGCCGTCAACGGCCGGCCCCCCGGACAGCACTCAACACATTATATTAGCGCGTGGGAACGATAGAGGAGACTGCCGTGCTCCTGCGTCTTAGCATTGTGTTCGTTCTTTTCCTCGGTTTCATGGCCGCGCTGCTGTTTTGGCCAGCCGGAACGTTCGACTGGCCCGGCGCATGGGTTTTCCTTGCCGAGTTGGGGATTGGCGGCACGGCCATCAGCCTTTGGTTGCTGCGCCACGATCCCGGACTTTTGCGCGAGCGTATGCGCTTGCCATTCCAAAAGGAGCAGGTGGTCCGCGACAAGATATTCATGACCGCCGTTCAGATTGCCTGGTGCGGCTGGGTGGCTCTGATGGCTTTGGACGCAAAGCGCTGGCATATGTCGCATCTTCCGGCATGGTTGGGCGGCATGGGCGCGATACTGATCGCGCTAGGTCTTGGGATCGTCTGGCTCACCTTTCGCGTCAACTCCTTTGCGGCGCCTGTCGTGAAGATCCAAAAAGAACGCGGGCAGAGCATCGTGACGGTGGGGCCGTATCGCATCGTGCGCCATCCCATGTATGCGGGAGCCGCGGTTTACCTGATCGGCATGCCGCTGCTACTAGGCTCGTGGTACGGATTGGCGATTGTGCCGCTGCTGCTGGCTGGCCTCTCGACGCGCATCGGTATCGAAGAACGCGCGCTCTGCGGCGAATTCCCGGAATATGCGGACTATGCCGCTCGCGTGCGCTTTCGGCTCATTCCCTATGTGTGGTGAAGAGCCGTGTGCTCCTGGGCCATGTCCAGGCGCTCGTGTGGCGCCCGGGGCGACGGCGCTTAAGGGTTCTTGGTCCAGGTGCCGTCGGGATCGAAGGCCGTGATGCGCGCGGCGACCGCCGCCGTATTGGCACCCAGGTTCTTCTGATAGACCACGCCGTCCTGGTTGACCTCGAAGGTCATCACGCCGGAATCGCCCCACTTGGCGGGATAGGCGATCAGCGCGAAGCCGCCGATCATATGGCCGTTGACCACATAGTCGTAGGCGCCGCCCGGTGCGTTCGCGCCCTGCCGCTTCAAGATGCGGTAGTAGTAGCCGTGATAGGGCTCGCGCTTGCCGTGGCTGCCTTTGCCATAGCCCTCGGCCTGCGCCGCCGCGACCAGCGGGCCCATGGGGCTATCGGCTTCGCCCGCCGCGACCGGCCAATAGAGCCCGTCGTGCTTGCCGTGGCGGCTCATGAAATGCTGCGCATAGTCGGCAAGAACGCCGCCGCTCAGACCCTTGGCGGCGTATTCGCGCTGCGCGTCCACATAAGCGCGGCAGACTTCGATGGCATCGAGTTCGTTCCGGCCGATGCGCCGCTGCAGAATTTCCTGCGCGCCCGCTTTGGTGTCGAAGCGCCAGCGTTCGCCCTCCTTCACCAGCGGAATCGGAAACGGCCATTCCTTCGTGCTGAGAACGAGCTCGGCCCGCCCGTCGCCGGACGGAAGCAACTTATGCGCCTCGGCATAGGCCGCGGCAAAATGTTCGCGGCCCTGGCGGTCGGCGATCGGATCGCCGGAATAGACCAGTGGCTTGCCCGCCGGGCCAAGAATGCGCACCAAATCCGCCGGCTTGTCCGCTTCGGCCGCGGCAACCAGTGCTGCTGCCGCCGCCTCCGGTTCGGCGAATGTCTGTTGCGCCACTGTCGCTGCCCGGGCCGGCAGGTCGGCCAAGGCAAGCGCCGCGATCAGTCCGAAGGCCGCGCGAAGCATGTTCCAGGTCAGGTTCGCCATGACGTCACCGCATAGTCCAAGGAGGGGCGCTCATCATTGATGCCGGCGGTTGTCGTTGCCCGGCTGCCCGCTGGGCGCGGACTTGCCGCCCTGGCCGCCACCGGAGCGCGCCGCCGGCGCCGGCGCGACGCGCGGCGGTGCTGCCATTTGCGGCGCGGCGCGTTGCGGCTGCGACTGAATGCTGGCGCGGCCGCGCGCGGATTCCTGGCGCGCAGTGCCGCCGCGGTCAACGCCCTGGAACGCCGGCGGCGGCGTCCGTTGCACCGCGGCAGGTGCAGGCGTCGCAGCCGGGCGCGAGGCCGAGAACGATGGCCGTGCCGCGATCGTCGGCGCGGCGCGCTGCTCGCGCTGCGGTTGGACTATGGTCGTTGGTGCCGCACGCTGCTCGCGCTGCGGTTGGACTGTGGTCATTGGTGCCGCACGCTGCTCGCGTTGCGGTTGGACTGTGGTCGTCGGTGCCGCACGCTGCTCGCGTTGCGGTTGGACTTGTTGCGGCTGGACGCGCTGCGGCTCGATACGCTGCGGCTGGGCGCGTTGCGGCTCGACACGCTGCGGCTGAACGGCGCGCTCAGGAGCCGTCGCTGCCGGCCGTGTGGCCTGGGGCGCGAAACCGCGGAAATCGCGCCGCGTTTCCGGCGGGCCGGCCGGGTTCGGACGGAAGCGATCGCGCACGACGGGGTCGCGATAGACCACGCCGCGGCGATGCGCCGGATCGTGTTCCCAGGTATCGCGCTCGATCCGTGGTTCCTCATGGCGCTCGATGATGACGCGGTTGATGGTATTGAAGCGATCCGGGTCGACGCGCAGCCGATGGTGGTCCCAGTCCCAGTCGTCCCAGCCCCAGAACGCGTTTACGACGCCGAAACCGATGCTGAAGCCGATGCCGGAATAGACCGGCGGTCCGAGGTAGAAGCCGGGCGGCGGGGGAATATAGATCGGCGGATAGGCGGGATACAGCCAGGTGCCATAGACCACTGCCGGGTCGTAGACCGGCACATAGACGACCTCGGGGTTGGCCGGCTGGATGAAAATAGTCTGGCCCGATGGAGTCACGGTCTCTTGCGGCGTCGAACGCAGGTTGCCGGCCGCTTGCGCCTGCTGGCGGAGCCGCTGCACCGAATCCATTACGTCGGCCTGTTGCGCCAGGAAGGCGTCGCCGAGCTTCTGCGTCCAATCCAGCCGTTGATCCATCATGGCCAGAACCTGCGGGAACGGCACCAGCGACTTGACGCTCGGATCCCAATCGATCGGCTGCAACGCCGCCGAAAGCTGATCGCCTCTGAGCCGCGCGTTGTTCGGATCCTTCACCCAGCGATCGGCCTGCACCACCTCAAGCGGGTAGGTCGACGCCATGAGTATCTGTCCGAGCAGCTGATCCGGATAGAGCGCGATCGGCGCCAGCAGCTGATCGAGCTGGGCCGGCGCATAGATTTGCGCCGGTGCGGCATTCTGCGCGGGTTGCGGTGCATCCTGCCCCCGCGCCGCAGGGGCGATGAGCAGCGCCAGCGTCAGCGCGCTGGCGGCGATCCGGACTAAACCTGGCTGCATGGCTCGTTCCAATTCTGATCACCGGGCCGACGCCGGGCCCCGCAGTGACCGTACATCCTGCATCCTCTCACGGCCGAATTGTGGCGACCCTGCGCTGCCGCCAAAGCCGCGGCAATGCATCCGTATGCTCGCAATCGCGATTTTCGTTCCGGCTGAACGATATAGCGCCGAAATTAGCCGCGAGCAGGCGCTGCGGTGCCGGGCCGGTAGATTGCCGCCCACAGCGACGCGGTTGCCGACACCAGGCCGACCCACAACACGCCCCAGAACAGCAACACCGCCGACGCGATCAAGAACCGATCGGCGACGAGAATGACCGCAAGCGTGATCGCCGCAATAATGGTCGTCGTGCTCTGCCACGGCGCATAGTCGCTGCGCCGCGCCCAGAGAGCGAGCGCTGCGGTTACGATGGCCGCGCCGAAGAGCCAGCGGTGATAGTGTTCGCCGACCGTTGCCGGAAAAATGGCGACATACGTGAGCGCGAGGCCGAGCAGCGTGTTGAGCAGGTTCGGGATCATGCTTGCGCTCCGTGATCGCGATGGGTGCGTTGTAGATGCCGCCAGGTGACCGGCGGAATGGCGTAGTAGATCAGCGCGCTCAATCCGATCAAAACCTTCCAGCCGACGCCGAGGGGCGTGGCGATGACGATGCCCGCGACGATCGCACACAGCATTGCGTAGGTGAGAAACGCGGCACCGAGCAGCCGGCGGCTTTTCTGCACGCGCCCGATGCCGTAGAGCGCGCCATAGGCGCCGGCGGCGAGGACGAACAGTCCGAGCAGGCCGGTGGTGGCGAGGAATGCGCCGGGGGTCATGCCGAGGTCACCGGATTTCATTCCGCCGCCGCGGGCACGACGCGCACGGCGGCGCGATGGCCGAGCGTCACCAGGTCCCACACGAGCGCAATGTACCCGGCGGCAAAGAGCACGCCGAAGCCAAGTCGCGCGTACATGCCGAGCATGAACCAGGGGTTTGCCTGCGCCGCGATAAAGGCAGCCAATGTCGATCCGCCGATCGCCCGCTCGAAAAACGCCTGAGCCATGCCGGAAACCAGCAGCGAGCCGACCATGCCGAGCAAGCCGAAATTGAGTGCGGCGAACGACCAGATCCATAAGCGACTTTCGACCGCGGCCAGGGTGCGGAGCTTCTGCAGGGCGATATAGCAGACCGAGATCACGCCACAGGCATAGGCGCCCCAGAAGGCGAAATGCCCGTGGCTGACGGTCCATTGCGTGCCATGGGCGAACAGATTGAGTTGCGGCAGGGTGATCATGAAACCGAACGCGCCGCCGCCGAGGAAATTGCCGAACGCCTCGGCCAAGGTCCAATAGAAGGCAGGTTTGTTGGTGGTCTGCATGCGATGGGTGCCGGCGTCGTAGACGGCGTGCACGACCATGCCGAGCAGCGGAAGCGGCTCGAGCGCCGAGAAGAATCCGCCGATGCCGAGCCAATAATCCGGCGTGCCGATCCAGAAATAATGATGGCCGAGGCCGAGGATGCCGGTGCCGAGCACCAAAGCCACTTCGATGTAGAGCCAACCCTCCACGATCTTGCGAGACGTGCCAAGCAACTGCATCACCGCGAGCGCCATGATGCAGCCGATGAGAATCTCCCAGGTCGCCTCGACCCAGAGATGCACGAGCCACCACCACCAATAGAGGTCCACGGCCATGTTCGTGATCGCAGGAAAGGCGACCAGATAGAGCAGGACGAGCGGCACCATGTTGACGCTCAACACCGCCATGACGCCGGTGATGCGTTGGGCCTTGATCGCCGTGCCGATCACGTTCCAGGCGAATACCAGCATCACGGTTGCGACGCCGATCGCCGCCCAGCGCGGCGCCTCCACGTACTTGCGGCCTTGCTGGAACAGCCAGAGCGTCTGCTCAGTTCCAGGTCCCCATTGCACGAAAACGAAGATCGCCGCCACCACGAGAACCGCGGCGCAAAACACCCAGAACAGCAGTTCGGCGAGCCAGATGCCCTCGGGTTCGCGGCCGAATTCCTGCGGCAGGAACCAATAGATCGCACCCATGAAGCCCATCAGCAGCCAGATGATCAGGGTGTCGATGTGCAGGATTTTCGCGATGTTGAAGTGCAGCAGACCGAAAAGCAGATCCGGCATGACGTAGTACATGGCCGAGAGCAGGCCGGCCAAGGTCATCACGCCGAAGAAGGCGATGGCCGCGACCAGATACTTGATGGCAAGGCGTTGAGAGCGGGACATGGCGGCCCTCCTATTCGCCGACCGACATGCGGCCGAAGTGGATCGGGAACCCGTTGGTGTCGATCGACGCGAGCCACTTGAGATAGGCGACCGTCGCCACCGCTTCGTCGCGGGTGATGCCGAGGCTCGGCATCTTGCGGTCCCAGGTCGCGAACTTTTCCGGCTCCATAAGGAAGCGGGCCATCGCCTCCTCCTTCGTGTCGGCGCCGGTGATCGCCTTCCAGGCGTCCCAGGCGGGGTCGAGCCAGGCTTTGGTCAGGTCGGGCGCGAAGTAGGCGCCATTGCCCATGAAAGTGTGGCAATCGATGCAGGCCCGGCTCTGGATGACCAGCTTTCCCTTGTCGATCAGGCGCTTTGCTTCCGCCGCGTCGACCGGCTTGCCGAACAGCGGCTCGGCCTTGCCGATGACCGGCATGTCGCGGTTGAGCTTGTCGTCGAAGGCATAGCCCACGGCCTGATTGATGACCGTATAGGGCGGCACGTGGCTGCCGCCCGTGGTGATCGCCGCCAAACTGTCGATGGTGAGGAAGATCAGGACCACCGCCATGACCAGGGTGGTGGATATGGCGCCGGCGCGCCAAAAGTTCGGATCGTCAAAGCGCATGCTGACGCTCCCCATTTCTTGTTTTCGGGTGGAGCGAAATCAGATAGCGAGTCAATAGCACCTCGGAGCCGGCGCTCCCTAGTCCGTTGCCGGTTCCACGCCCAATTTGCGCCCGCATCGCGTCACTTGCAAGCGTCCGGCGCCGCCTCGCGGCCGCGCGCGCGTTACGCCTCGGCCCGTCGCGTCAGGCCCTTCTGTTCCATGCGCCAGACCAGCAGATCGATGCGATCCTGGCCGAAGAACGGCTCGCCCTTGAATACGAAGGTCGGCACGCCCCAATGACCCGATGCGGCGTGGTCGCGCTCGTTGGCCTTGATCGTCTCGTCGTACTTCGCCGGATCCGCCGCGATCGCCCGATCGAGCTCCGCGAGATCGAGCCCGGCGCGCGCCGCCGCCTTCGCCACATGGTCGCCCGTTTGCCACTGGACCACCGTGCCGTCCCAGAGCACGCGGCTCACCTCGTAGATGAACGGCAATCCGCGCCCGGCGAGCTGCGCCGCGGCGCCGAGCCGCGTGAGACGATGGATATAAGGCTGCTCCGCCGCGACTTCCAGCGTCTGCATGTTCTGTACGATCGGATCGGGGCGCGGAAAGTGGAACGGAATGCCTTCGCGCTCTGCCACGCGCCAACTGTCGAGCGCCACGTAGCGCGCGAACTGCGGGTTGGTGCGCTTGAAGAAGTCCGGCACGCGAACCGCCAAGGGATAGACCGGCCGCGCGTTGATCGCGAGGTCGTATTCCGCGACGAGCCGCATGGCCTTCGGCAGCGCCAGGTAGCTATAGGGACTGCGAAACGACCAGAAGAGATCGACCGAAAGCGTCATGCGAAGGCCCGCCGTCCGAGATTCAGGGTCCGACGTCCAGCGTCCGACGTCCGCCGGCGATCCTAACTCCCACCAGCCAGATTCGAAAGCCGACGAACCATGCATTCCGCCTCGCGCTTGACGCAGCGACGGTGCGGCACGCTAAGCTTTGCAATCCGCCGCATCGGGGAGATCGAACATGGCCAAACGCACCGCCGCCCGCCTCTTGGCTGAAACCCTGGACGCGCATGGCGTCGATCTGATCTTCAGCGTGCCGGGCGAAAGCTATCTCGCCGTGACCGATGCGCTTATCGACTTCCCGCGCATCCGCTTGATCGTCTGCCGTCACGAAGGCGGCGCGGGCTTCATGGCGCTGGCCGATGCCAAGCTCACGCAAAAGCCGGCCACGTGCTTCGTCAGCCGGGGGCCCGGCGCCACCAACGTTTCGATCGCCATCCATACGGCGCGACAGGACGCGGCGCCCGTTGTGTTCTTCATCGGTCAGATCGAGCGCAAGGACTTCGGCCGCCAGGCGCTGCAAGAAGTAGACTACGCCAAGACGTTTTCCGACATGGCGAAGCTGGTGATCGACGTGCGCGACGGACGGCTGCTGAGCGACGCCGCGGCGCGGGCCTACCATGTGGCGCGGGCCGGCACGCCGGGGCCGGTTGTGGTGGTGCTACCGGAAGACATGTTGAACGACGATACGGAAGGCGTGCCGGTGTGCGGTCCGCGCGCCCTTGCCGGAGCGGCGCCGCGCGCCGACGATCTGGCGAAAGCGTCCGAGATGCTGGGCCAAGCGGAGCGGCCGCTGCTCGTGCTCGGCGGCGCCGTCGATCATGCGAAAGGCGCCGCCGCCGCGATCCGCCTGGCGGAGGCTTGGGGCATGGCGGCCTGCACCGTGTTCCAGCGGCCGCACCAATTTCCCAACGGACATGCGCACTACGCCGGCAATCTCGGCGTCTACGCGCCGGGCGAGCAGATGAAGGCGTTGCGCGAGGCCGACCTGGTGCTCTGCCTCGGCGCGCGCATGACCGACCTGTCGAGCAACGGCTACAGCTTTCCGCGGGCGCCGATCCCGGAGCAGCCGCTCATCCACGTCTATCCGGATCCGGACGTCATCGGCCGCGTCTGGCAGGCGACGCTTGGCGTCGCTTGCGATCCGACGCTCTTCGCCACGTTGCTGGCCGCGCAATCGCCCAAGCCTTCCGACACGCGGCGCGCCTGGGTGGAGCGACTTTCGGCCATCAACCGGCGGATCAAGTCGTACCAGCCGCGGCAGGCCAACGACGGCGTGGCTTTCGGCGTGGTGGTGAACGAGCTCAGCCGGCAATTGCGCCCGGATGCGATCGTGTCGTCCGATGCCGGCAACTTCTCCGGCTGGGTGGCGCGCTACATGAATTTTTCGCCGGAACGGCCGCATGTGGGCGCGTTGTCCGGGGCCATGGGCGGCGGCGTGCCGGGCGCGGTAGCCGCCGGATTGCGCTATCCGGGCCGTCAGGTCGTCGGAGTGGCGGGCGACGGCGGGTTTCTCATGACCGGCAACGAGCTTGCCACCGCCATGCTTTACGACGTGCCGGTCAAGCTGTTCGTCTCCAACAATGCGAGCTACGGCACGATCCGCTTGCACCAAGAGCTCCGCCATCCGGGCCGCGTGACGTCGACGGAGCTGAGGAATCCGAACTTCGCCAAATGGGCCGAGTCGTTCGGCGCCAAGGGGCTTCGGATCGCCAAGGACGCCGACGCGGCGCCGGTGGTATCGGAAGCGCTGGAGCACAAAGGGCCGGTCGTGGTCGAAGTGGCGACCAGTCTCTATCATCTGACGCCGGCCGCGACGCTCGACGATCTCGCCCGCATCGCGGCGAAACGCGCGGCGCGTGCGCAATAGGACTCAGGCCGCGGCGACCGCCAGTTTCGATTGCCGCGGCAACGTCAGCGCGATGGCGATACCGAGCACGTTGCCGCAGCCGGCAATGACGACGATTGCGCCGTAGCCGCCTGTGACGTCGAACAGATGGCCCGCGAGCACGGGCAGGGTGACCGCGGCGAGACACCAGGCGATGTAGATGCGGCTGGCAATCCGGCCGTAACTTTGGCTCGGCCAATAGCAGGCGACGGCGGCGGCGGTCGAGCCCGAGACGAAGCCGTAACCCATGCCGATCATCGCCAGCGTAACCGCGGAGACCAAAGGATCGGGCCATGCCGTCAGCACGACGGTTCCCGCCAGCGCCAAGCCGTGCGCGCCGGCCATGACAATCGGGACCGAAAGGCGATCGACCAGCCAGCCGCCGCCAAGGCGCGCGGCGGCGATGGCGCCCGTGATGGCGGTCGTGGCGAATAGCGCCAGCGCGGTCGAGCCGCCATAGGCCACGATGATGCCCGCGGCTTGGCTCAACACGGTCAATCCCGCGGCGGCGGCCAGGAAGAACACGATCCAAATCTGCCAAAAGATCGTCACGCGGCCCGGGCTGCCGGGTTCCGGCGCTTCCGCCGTTTCGGCGTGCAAGCGCACGCCGGCATGAACGACCAGCCAAACGCTGATCATTCCGCATACGGCCAGCGTGGCGCCGAGACCCGCGAGGGTGAAGCGCAGGCCCCACATGCCGATCGCCCAGCCGAACAGCGGCGCCGCAATCATCGCTCCGGCCGGATAGAGCCCGACGACGTAGCCGTTCACCAGGCCCTTGCGGCTCCGCACCATCATGTTCACGCCTTGCTGCACGACGATGTAGGCGATGCCGCCGCCGAGCCCGAACAAGACGCCGTAGCCGACCATGAGCAGCGGCAGGCTTGTCGCGCTTGCCGCGAGCGCCAAGCCGAGCGCGCTGGAGATCGCGCAAAACGCCACCAGGACCGGAGCCGGCGCCAGGCGGAACAAGCGCGGCGCCAGGTTCATGCCGAGGGTGAAGCTGATGGTCGCCAGCGCGAACATGGCCGACAACTCCGACCGCGCCGCGCCGAACAGCTGCTCCATGGGCCGCAGAAAGACGCTGTAGGCATAGAGCGAACCGAACGGCAGATTGACGAACGTCGATGCCGCGATGGCCGCCCAGGAATGTTGCCGCCGGTTCCGCTGCATCAATGCCCGCGCCGCAAACTCGCCGGCGCGGCCGCTCGATTGAGGACCGCCGCCGCCGCAGCGGCCACGGCCGTGCCCTCGAAGAAGGCCGGGTTTTGCGCGCCCCAGAGGCGAACGGCGTTCGCGAAGGTGAAGTCGCGGAAGTCCGCGGCCGAGATCAGCTCGTGCTCGACCAGTTCATAGGCCTCCGGCAGCACGCCGCGCATGTCCGGCACGTCGAAATGGCCGATGTCGGAGCCGAAGATGGCATTGAGCCTGGCGCCGAACGGATTGGTGCGCTTGTTGAACGCCCAGGCATTCACCGGGTCGTCGGCCTCGCAGCCGAAATAGAACGGTGTCACGAAAAGATCGCGAACGTCTTCCTTGCGCGAAATCTTGGCTGCGGCGAAATCGTCGAGGTCGTCCAGGTTTCCGGTCAGGTTCACGTCGTCCGGGTTGGGCCAGCCGTCGCGCTTCTTGAGCGCTTCGTGGATGTCGCCGTAGCCGTATTGCTCTGCCAGTCTCATCAGCAGCGCGCGATCCAGCGCGCGAGGGTCGGTGTGTTCCAACCCTTTGCGGCTCCGTTTCTCCCAATGGCCGATCAGATCCGCGTAGAGCATGCAGGCCCACCCCACACCGCCTTCGAGAAAGGCGAAACGCAAGCCCGGAAACCGCCGCGTGACGCCGCCGAGGAACAGCGCCTTGCACACCGCATGGCCCGCGGCGGCGAAGTGTCCGATGTGGTTGTAGGTGAAGTTGGTCGGCGAAAGCCTGAGGCCTTGCCGCCGGGCGCCGCTGTGGAACGTCGGCGCGATGCCGAGTTCGAGGCATTTCGCCCAGACCGGATCGTAGTCGTGCTCGCTGTCGAGGCCGAGAGCGTCATGCCAGACGGCGAAGCGCTGTGCGTCGCTGTCCTTGTCGGCCACGGAGGCGACGGGCCGCGGCATCAGGCTGCCGAACATGGCGACCTTGAAGCCGAGTTGCCTGGTGCTGAATTCGAGTTCCGCGATGGCCTCTTCCGGCGTGTGCATGGGGATGATGGCGGCCGGGCGCATGCGATGGCCGAAGTCGCGGAAATAGTCCGCCGTGACGATGTTGAAGGCGCGGCAGGCGGCGCGCCGGCGCTCGGCGTCGGAGATCCGCGGCACGCGCAAGCCCGCTGTCGGATAGATGATCGCGAAATCGATGCCGATCTCTCCTAAGCGCTCATGCAGCAGGCGGGGAAGCATTCCCGTGGCCCGGTCGCGCGTGTTCTTCTCCGGGCGGGCCCAGAACGCCTCTTGCGCAATGCGGCGATGGCTGCGCTCGGTCACCGACATGGAAAGCGCATCGCGCACCGCGCGGCCGACGGCAATGAAGCCTTCCGCGGCCTTGTCGCCGCCCGCTTTGCGAATCTGCTCGGCGAATACCGGGCCGTATTCGATCCAGTGTCCGTCCGCGTCGATGATCGGATGGTCGATCCGGGAACGGACGTCCGCCGCGCTCAAGTGTTCGCTGCCGCTCATGGGGATGCCTCCGAAGGTAAGGCGGCTGAAACCGCCCAGCTATGAACGCTTAACGCTATTGCGCCGGAAGCTGCTCCGCAAGGCGACGCCCCTCGCCCCGACGGCATCATCACGGCGCGGCCATGGACCGCTTGGCGGCGGTCAGCTTGCCGGGCCGCACGCACGTGACCAGGTCGCAGAGCGCGGCGAAGCGCCCGTAGTACATCTTCATGCGCGGCACGTCGCCGACGGCTTCGGCGGCGCGGCCGGCGCCCCAGAAGCTTCGGAGCCGGGCGCGCGCGCGTTGCAACGACGCCTCGTATTCCTTCAGCGCGCCGGCTGCGTCGCCCGCATCGAGCAGCGCGTCGGCCAATAACTCGCGGAGCGGCAGGGGATCGAACACCGTGGCACCTGGATCCACGACCGCGTCCTCGCCGTCGGCCGCGTCTCTGAGCGCCGCAATCGCCTCGTTTCGCCTGCCATGATCCAGCGCCAGTTCCGCCCGGGCCGCTTCTGCGTGAAAGCGAATTCGCATGGCCCGATCGGATTGGCCCCTGGTCTGCATGTCGTCGGCGACCCTTTCGAGTTCGGCGCTGTCCGCCGCCGCCGCGGCGACCTTGCCGCTCTTCGTCGCGCCGAGCGCGCGCGCGAAAAGCGTGATCGCACGCGCCGCCGGAATAGCGCCGTCACGAATTTGCAGCGCCGCCGCCTCGATCCAGTCGCTTCGCTCGAGCGCGTAGCGCGCCGGCATGGCCGCGAGCGCCATGTCGTCGTCTGGCCGGCCACGGCGCTCGGGCGCGCCGAATTTGTCGACGACCGATTTTGCCTTGTCGTCCTGACCGGTCTGCAGATAGGCGTAGACCAGGCGGTCCGCGGCGGCCGGCCGCCAAGTCTCGACAGTACAGTGGCGATCGGCAGTGATGACGCCTTCGAAGGCCTGCACGGCGCCGGACCAGGCGAAGGTTCGCATCAGGTCCACCGCCTGCTCGAATCGCGCCTGCGCGGCCGGATTGCAGGCGGCCGAAGGTTCCGCCGCATCGGTAGCCGCAGCGGCCGTCCTCGCCCACGCCAGGATCGCCAGAGCGGCGACGATCCTGCAGCCGGCGAATGGGCCCAAGAGCGTGCTCTATTCGCCCGCCGCCGCCTTTGGCGCCGGCACGGCCTTGGCGCCGAACCGGTCCTTGAACGGCGTCGTGTCGATCTCCTCGAGCTCGATCTCGCGCTTGAGCACCGCCTGTTTCCACCGCTGATGCGCCGGTTCGTTGGCATGGAACTCGGGCATGACCTCCTTGGCGAACAACTCGAGGCCTTCGCAGATGTGCTCGTGGCTGTTCTTGCCCGCTTGATTGAGCAGGATGATCTGGTCCACGTGCGAGGTCTCGAACTTGCGTAGCTTGCGCCGGAGCGTTTCCGGCGAACCGACCAGGCCGCCGGACAAGGCCTTCGCGGCCGCTTCCGGATTGTCGCGCTTCCATTTCTGGAACTCGTCCCACATGTTGACGGCGCCGGGCGCCGGCCGTTTGCGGTCCTGGGACGCGCCGTAGAAACGCAAGGCGAATTGGAAAAAGGTCGCGCCGTCGGCTCGCCGTTGCGCCTCTTCGTCCGTCTTCGCGCACATGAACAAACTGACCAGGGCGATGTTGGAATTGGTGGGATAGGCGGCCAGCTTGTCGAGGCGCTTGGTGATGGCGTTGTAGTACGCGTGCACCCAGGCATGGGCCGCGTCGGCGCTGACGAACTGGAATCCGAGCGCGCCCATGCCGCGGCGGCCCGCCATCTCGATGGTGTCGAGCTGCGAGCAGGCGACCCAGAGCGGCGGGTGCGGCTTCTGCAACGGCTTCGGCACCACGTTGCGCAGCGGAAACTTGAAATACTCTCCGTCGTATTGCGTGCCGCCTTCGCCGAACATGGGGATCAGCGCCCGCACCGCGTCTTCCCATACGGCACGCTTGTCTTCCATGGTGCGCCCGAACGGCTCCAGCTCGGTGATGCTGGCGCTCTCGCCCATGCCGAACTCGACCCGGCCGCGGCTCAGAAGGTCGAGCACCGCGACACGTTCGGCGCATCGCGCGGGGTGCGACGTGGTGAGCTGGATGATGCCGTGGCCGAGCCGGATGCGCTTGGTGCGCTGGCTCGCGGCGCCAAGGAACACTTCGGGGGCGGGCGAATGGGAATACTCTTCGAGGAAGTGGTGTTCCACTTCCCAGGCATAGTCGTAACCGAGATTGTCCGCGAGCTCGAGCTGCGCCAGGGCGTCGTGATAGAGCGTCAGCTCGCTTTCGGGCTTCCAGGGCCGCGGCAGCTGCATCTCGTAAAAAATGCCGAACTTCATGATCTTCCACCCCTGAATTGGTCTTTTCTGGTCCCGGCAAGCGTAGCGGGATGGCGGGATATTGCAATTGCGGCGAGGTTCGCGTTTGGTATGCGTGCGCGATCAGACCGATAGGGGGAGCCATGTTTGCCAAGCTGCCGCAAGCGCTGGCATCAAATCCGGCGCTGGAGCGCCACGCGCGCTTTTGCGATCTGGTCCTCGCGGCTGCGATCGCCGGCGGGCCGACCTGGCGCATCGCGATCCAAAACGGCAAGGTCACCGCGCAAGAGAGCGACGCGGGTGACGCGACGGTGCGCCTCGAAGCAAGCGCCGCGGCATGGCGGAAATTCGCATCGGCGGAACCTCCGCCCGGCTATCAGGCGCTCATCGCCATGATGACCACGGGAGACTTCACCGTCGGCGGCGACCATCTCGCCTTCTTTCGCCATCTCCGGCTGATCGAAGCCTTGTTCCAATCGATCCGGCCCGCGCGCCCCACGCCGCCGCCCATCGCGCCCGACGACGTCGTGATCGAGAACGTCACCGGCCGCTACATGCGGCTTGCCATCGAGGGCCGCCCGCACCGGGTCTATTTCGAGGAGGCGGGCGCGGGTATTCCGCTGCTCTGCCTGCATACGGCGGGCTCCGATGGGCGGCAATTCCGCGCCGTCCTGAACGATACGGCCGTCACCCGCCGCTTCCGCGTGATCGCCTTCGATCTGCCGTATCACGGCAAGTCCTCGCCGCCGCCCGGCTTCCAGAACGAAATCTACACGCTGACCACCGATCGTTACGTAAATACGGTGATGGCGGTGAAGCGCGCGCTTCGCCTCGACCGGCCCGTGGTCATGGGATGCTCCATCGGCGGACGCGCGGTCCTGCATCTGGCGCTTCGCCACGGCGATGAGTTCCGCGCAGGCATCGGCCTGCAGTCGGCGCTCTATGCCGAGCCTGGCAACAGATACGGCTCCGACATGTCGCAACTGCACCGGCCCGACGTCGACGGCGCGGAGGTCGGCGCAGCATCGGTCGCATCGTTGATCGCCCCGCAATCGCCTGATACCGAGCGCTGGGAGACCCTGTGGCATTACATGCAGGCGGGGCCGGGCATCTTCATGGGAGATCTCAACTACTATTTCGCCGACGGCGACATGCGGAACGGCATGGCTCGCGCCATCGATACGAAGAAGTGCCCGCTTTATCTGCTGAGCGGCGAATACGATGTTTCGGCGAAGCCGGAGATGGGCGCCGATCTGGCGCGACAGGTGAACGCCACTCATTTCGAAGTCATGCGCGAGATGGGGCACTTCCCCATGTCGGAAAATCCTGAGCGCTTCCGCGATTATCTGTTGCCGATATTGGATATGATTTCCGCCGCGGTGCGCTAGGCGCCCGGCGCGCTACCAGTAGCGCACGCGCCCGACGTCCGTGTGTACGAAATCCGAGCGCGGGTAATAGCCGACGCCGCCGGCGCGCAGGCTCTTCGCCGCATCGCGCAACCGTTCGAGCGGCACGCCCTCGACGCGTATGTCGATCGCCATGCCTTGCGTATGCAAGCTGTGGCGCGCCACGCCGTCCGACAAGGATGCCAGCATGGCATTGGTCTCCGGCGAGCGAAAACCGGAGATGACCTGATAGGGACGGACCACGCCGAGCTGGAGCTGCAGTGCGAACAGCAGATCGAGAAGCTGCGAGTCGATCGGGTGGGTCGCATTGTTGCGGTGGTCGCGCAATGTCCACTCGATGCTGCCGAGCGCATCTGGCTGCAATCGCCCTTCGGCCCAATACGCGACATCGAGCCTTTCGCCGGTGTGAAGGTTCTCGAAGCCGAGCCGCCGCGGCTTCGCCGGCGTCATTGCCTGCACAGCCCTCGGCGCCGCGATCAGCAGACCGAGTGTCGCCAGTCCGGTCGCGACGAACGTTCTCCGGCGCCGGTTCGCCGGGGCATCGGGATAGGATTCATCGATCCCCATGGCCCCGCTCTTAGCATTGCCAAGGCGCCGGCGCAACGCCGCACCGACGTTTTGGAGCCTATCCCGCGCGCTTCGGCTCGGGGCAACCCCCATCCGTTAACGATCGCGGATCCGCGGCCACACGTCCGGTGTCGAGGATGCCAAGCGCGGATTCCAGAGGCGCATCGCGGCCGTAAAGGTCGTAGCGAAAGTTAACGCGATCTTCAGAATCGACGAACGCGGTCCAATACAGCACGTAAACCTTAACGGGATGAGGCAGATCGATTCTTTGTGTTGTGCCGAGCTTGATGGCATCTGCGAGCGCCTCGCGGTTCCATGTCGGGGATTCGCGCAACAGATAGACGGCAAGGTCGCCGACCTGCTCGACCCGCACGCAGCCATGGCTGAAGCCGCGCCGCTCGCGCGCGAACAGAGTCTTCACGGGCGTATCGTGCAGATAAACGTCGAAGCGGTTCGGCATTTCCAGCTTGATGACGCCGAGCGGATTTTTCGGTCCCGGTTCCTGCCGCAAGACGAAATGGAAGTCTCGCGCCGTCTTGTGCCGCCAATCGACGTCAAGTCCGAAACGATCGTCGTTGCCGCGATTGACGATGACGATGTCGTTGGCGGCGAGATAGTGCGGATCGCGCCTGAGTTTCGGCAGGATCTCCTTCTCCGCGATGGACATGGGGACGTTCCAGGGCGGATTGAGCGTGAGGCCGGTGACGCTGGCGGCGAAGACCGGCGTCGGGTGCCGCACATCGCCGACGATGGTGCGCGTATGGAATGCCGCGACATCGCGCTCGACCGCTTCGAGGCTCGCAGCCGCGACGTTCACCGCGATGTAGGTGTCCCCAAGGCGGCGCGGCAGATGGCGCCACCGTTCGAGATTTACCGCGATCTGCGCCATCCGCTGCTCAGCCGTCGTGTCGAGCTCAGTCAGCGTGTTGCGGCCGATCCTGCCGTCGGGCGCAAGACCGTGCCGGTCCTGGAACCGGCGCAATGCGGCGGCTAGATTCCCGCCGGCGGAAGCAAGATCGCCCTCGGCCGCGAGACGCTGCCGCAGCGCCGGCAGGCGCGGATCGTTGCCGCCAAGCTTCAATTCCGGGCCGTTGCCGATCGTCGGCCAGCCGCCCGCCTGGGCAATGGCCCTATAGCGGCGAAACGCGTCCACCAGCCGCGCGTATTGCGGTTCGGCCGGCGCAAGGAGATCGAGCCAGGCGGCGATGTCACCTTGCCGCCTCGCGCCGATCAGGGCGTCGGCCGGATCGAACGGGTCGGGAGCAATGTCCCAATCCGGCCCCAGAGTCTGGGCGGACAAGGCCCCGAGGCGAAGCATCCTCGCCAGTCGCAGGTAAGCGTCGCTCAGCAGAAGATCGCGCTCGGCTTCGCTCGGGACCGTAGTCGCCGGTGCGCTTCGCGACAGGACGCGGAGATGCAAGCCGGCATCGGTCAAGCCGTGGTCGACGGCACCTTCGAGCAAGGCTTGCAGCTTTCGGCCGGGATCTGCGCCGCCCGGAACCTGCTGCCAAATCGGCGCAAATTCGATGCGCGCGTAGAGCTGGCGCAGGGCTTCGACGGCAACAGGCTCGCCCTGAACGACGCCCGACGAACGTTGCGTCAGCAGGCGTTCGATTTCCGAAGCGGTCGCTGCCGGCGCTGCGTTTCGAGCGGCCGCGCCCGACGGTTCGCCGGTTGCCAACAGCAGGACGCACGATACCAGGGCCGCGATTGCCATCAGACCGAAGACGCGACGGCATCGCATCATGGCGGCAGCAAACGAAAAGGATATCGTCGCACAATTACTCACATACACAGTTGGCGTTCGGGCCCGCCGCCCAACGCCGGTTCAGCCATAAAAGCCGAGTTTATGGGCCGGTTCCTTGATCGAGGTCAATTGCCGTTGTGCGGTCAAAACGGCGCTTTCGGGTTCAAAGGCCTAATTGCTTTACGCCGGCAGCTGGCCGATCCATAAATGGCGCCGACCATATCGTCTCCCAGGCTTCGTTCTCTTGATGCGCGCGGCAAGACATGACCCAGCCCCTCCGCTTTCGTGACCAGGACATCGTCTTCTCCAACGGCGTGACCGGCCGCAATGTCGCCATCGAGAGCGCCAATCCGCTGAACTATTTTCAGATGGTGAGCCGCCCGGCCGAAATGCCGCGCGTCGCCATCGACGGCAAGCTGTTTCTGCCGTCGGGCGCGGCGGGCAAGTTGCCGTTGGTGATGGTCGTGCCGGGGAGCCTCGGCGTCGCGCCGACACATCTGAAGCATGCGGAGACGTTCATCGAAATGGGCATGGCGAGCTTCGTGCTCGATCCCTTCGGCGGCCGCGGCGTCACCTCTACGGTCGGCAATCAGACCCAATATTCCTTCGCCGCCAGCATTTATGACGTGGTGGCGGCGGCGAAGGCGCTTGCAAGTCTGCCGGAAATCGACTCGGGCCGCATCGGCGCGCAGGGCCACAGCCGCGGCGGCACCGCCGTGCTTGGCGCCGCCATGCGCCGCTTCAGCGCGCCGGTGCTGGGCGCAGGCCTAGCGTTAAGGTCCGTGCTGGCGGCGTATCCCTGGTGCGGTCATCAACTGCTCGATCCCGACATTGGCGGCACGGAAGTCCGCGTGCTGATCGGCGACCAGGACGATTGGGTTTCGCCGCAACAGGCGCAAGGGCACGTGCAGGCCATGCGGCTTCGCGGCGGCAAGGCGTCGATCCGAATTTTCGCCGGCGCGGAGCACAGCTTCGATCGCTTGGAGCCGGTCAGGCACGTTGCCGATGCGGCCGTATCGCCGGCCGCGCCGACCGCCTATATCGCCGACGACGGCGCCTTCATTCACCCCGTCGGCGGCGCCGCAAACCCGTCCTTGGTGGACCGCGACCTTGCGGTTTACGCGCTCAAGGCCGGCTACGGCGTCGAGGGCGCCACCATCGGCAGCCAGGGCGATCAAGCGGACCAATTCCGCGCGGACATGATCGGCTTCTTCCGCCGCACGCTGCTTGGTTGAGCGTTGGCAAGATAATGGACGACAAAAAAAAGGCCCCCGGTTCCGGGGGCCTTTTCGATCGTGAAGCGTCGCGGCGCTATTGCGCGGCGACAGCCTCGTTGACGAAGCGCTTGCGGTCGAAATCATCGGCCACCTTCGCATCGTCGGCCAGGATCGCCCTTGCGTCGATCTTGGCGTATTCCATCACGCCCATGTCGCCGAGCGCCTTCTGGACCTTCGGCCCGAACAGGCCGATGTCCTTGAGGATCGGCACGATGCGCGTAAACAGGCGCGTGCGGAAGGCTTGCATGGCGCCCGAGTTGAAGGCGTATTGCTTCAGCTCTTCGACCGGCAGGCCCGCGCGCATCCAGACTTCGCCTTGATTGAAGCGGTCGCGCATGAAATAGAGCGCATCGACGGTGAATTCCTCGCGCTCGCCGCGCTCGGCGTCCGTAAGGTGCGGGTAATAGTCGCGTAGCGCCATGCGGCCGAAGGTGACGTGCCGCGCCTCGTCCTGCATGACATAGGCGTTCACGGAAGCGGCGAGGTTGTTCTTGGCGCTGTCGCGGATGCGCTGGAAGGCCGCCAACGCCAGGCCCTCGATCAGCACCTGCATGCCGAGATAGGTCATGTCCCAGCGGCGGTCGCTCAGCGTCTGCTCCAGCAAATTCTTCAGCGACTCCGTGATCGGATACGCCATCTTGAACTTCTCGTGGATCAGGCGCTTGTAGGTTTCCACGTGGCGTGCCTCGTCGATCACCTGGGTCGCCGCATAGAACTTGGCGTTCATGTCGGGCACGGTGTTGACGATCTTCGCCGTGGCGATGAGCGCGCCCTGCTCGCCGTGCATGAACTGGCAGATGCTGTGGGCCTGCAGGTTCCACCGCAGCCACTTGCGGTCCTTCTCGCTCATCTTCTCCCAGATGGGTGAGCCGTAGATCGGGATGGAGTCGTCGCCCATGCCCATGGGGTTGTCTTCGAACAGCTCCTGCGACCAGTCGAGCCGGTCGGACGCGTTCCACTGCTGCTGCTTGCCCTTTTCGTAGAGGTCGAGAAGCTCGGACGAGCCGTCCTCGTATTCCCAGTTGAAATACATCTCGGTTTTTCCGTCGAACTTCCAACCGGTCGTCTCGACCGGCAGCTGGTAGAGTCTCGTGGACGACATGCTGCCCTCTCCTGGTGGCCACCGGCGCTGGTGGGCTATCTGACGTTGTGAGCTATCCGGTCCCGTAAATCGGGCGAGACCGCCGAAGCGGCCTCAGCCTCGAAGTTTACGCAACGGAATCAGTGCGGACCTATATTGCTATGGTCGACGGATGCACTGACCGCTCGCGCGATACGCGTAACTCTCAAGGACGACTTGACAAATCGGGCCGGACCGTAGCACGGAATGACCATTCCGTCAGCCACAATCACGGGCCTAGGCCTGCGGCATTGTGCGCGGGCATGGAGTGCGGGCACGGCTTGGGACAGAATTGCCGGCCGGGGCCGCCTTGCGTGTTCGAAGGCCGAAATCGGGAGTGGCAATGTCCTACCAGTCGCTGCGCGTCGCCCGGATCATTCAGGAGACGCCGGACGCGCGCTCGTTCGTGCTGTCGGTGCCGCCCGCGCTTGCCGAGCGCTTCCGTTATCGTCCCGGCCAATTCCTGACCTTCCGCGTTCCCCATAGCGAGGGCGCGGTCAACCGCTGCTATTCCCTGTCGAGCGCGCCGGAGAGCGATGCGGAATGCAAGGTGACGGTGAAGCGCGTCGCCGGTGGGCGCGGATCGAATTGGTTTCATGACGCGTTGAAAGAGGGCGCGGCCATCGACGTGATGCCGCCGGCCGGCCGTTTCGTGCTCAGCCAGAACGCATCGGCGCCGCTGCTGTTCTTCGCCGGCGGCAGCGGCATCACGCCGGTGATGTCGCTGATCAAGAGCGCGTTGAAAACGACGTCGCGCCGCATGCGTCTCTTCTACGCCAATCGCGACGCGGCTTCGGTGATCTTCCGCGCCGAGTTCGATGCGCTTGCCGCCGCCAATGCGGATCGCCTGCAGGTCATCCACCATTTGGACGTGGGCCAGGGACTTACCACCGCGGCCGAGATCGAAGCGTCGCTCGAAGGCTTCGAGACGGCGGAGATCTATCTTTGCGGTCCGGGGCCGTTCATGACCCTGGTCGAGACGACCCTGCTGTCGCGCGAAGTGCCGAGCGAGCGCATCATGATTGAGCGCTTCGAAGCGTCGGGAAACGCGGCGGTGCCGGCGGCGCCGTCGGATGATGGTGAAACGATCCCGAGCGAAATCGTGATCCACTTCGAAGGCAAGCCGCATCGCGTGCCCTACAAGAAGGGTCAGACCATTCTCGTCGCGGCGCGCGCCGCCGGCCTGACGCCGAACTCGGCCTGCGAGGAAGGTTTCTGCGCCTCCTGCGCGGCCAAGCGCATCAAAGGCAAGATCGTCCTCGCCAACAACGACATCTACACTCCCGAGGATCTCGCTAACGGCTGGATCCTCACCTGCCAAGGACATGCCTTCGGCGACGACGTCGAAATCACCTACGACGTGATTTAGGGCCTGCGAATCGATGGGTTTCTGTCGCCTGCGCCGGCGACGACGCAATTATGCTGCTTTGCAGCAAAGACCATAAGTGACATCGAAAAAATGCAGCAATATATGGCTTGGATGGTCTATATTTTATATTGCAATGCAGCATTTCTGGTCCAAGCGCAGACTGCTTGACGCCATGCCGGGGCTCCGCCGTGCCGTCGGCCCGCAGCGCCTGTCGCTGGCGTTGCAGGGCGGCGGCTCTTTCGGCGCCTTCACCTGGGGCGTGCTCGATCGCCTGCTCGACGACGAAACCATCGGCTTCGACGCGGCGAGCGGCGCCAGCGCCGGCGCCGTGAACGCTGTCGCGCTTGCCAACGGCCTCGCCGGCGGCGGTCGCGCGGCAGCGCGCGAATGCTTGGCGCGCGTTTGGAAACGAATCAGCCTGGCCGCGCCGGTGAGGTCGCTCGGCGCATTGGGCCAGAGCGCGGCGGACTCGGCGGTGGAAGTCTCGACGCGGCTCGTCTCGCCGTACCAGTTCAATCCCTTCGACCTCAATCCGCTCCGCCAGGTGCTGACCGAAGAAATCGATTTTGAGCGTCTGCGCCGTGGGTCGCCGCTCCGCCTGCTCATTGCGGCGACGCGGGTCAAGGATGGCCGTCTCCGAATCTTTCGCGACCACGAAATCACGGTCGACGCGGTGCTGGCGTCCGCCTGCTTGCCTTCCCTGCACCACGCGGTCGAGATCGACGGCGAATGGTATTGGGATGGCGGCTACAGCGCCAACCCGCCGCTGCGCCAGCTGATCCTGGAGTCGGCCGCCCGCGACATCGTGCTGGTGCAGATCACGCCGGCAGCACGGGAGGGTTTGCCGCGCCTGCCGCCCGACATAAGCCGCAGAGTGAACCAGATCGTCTTCAACGGTCCGTTGGAGCGAGAGCTGGAAGCCATCGCCGATCTCCGCCGACTATGCCAGGGCGAGCGCGTGTTTCGCTCGCGTGTCTGCCGCAAGCTTCGAGCCGTGCGGCTGCATCGCATCGCGGCGGAAGACCGGATCGAGTCTTTGCACGAGGCCAGCGCCACGGACCTCACCTGGCGCTTTCTCAAGCATCTCCACAAGAGCGGCGCCGAAGCGGCGGAGGATTGGCTGAGCGAGAAGGCTGCCGGCGGTCTCTGATCGTCGTCAGACCGGATGGGCGGCAAGATGCGCCAGGAGCAATTCGTTGGTGCGCTCCGCCGCTTGATCCGTGACGAAATGGCCGATGCCGGGCAGCACGGCGAATTGAAACGGCCCGCTGACGAATTCCGCGGTGCCTTCCGCCGCGGCGCGCCCCACGGTCGCGTCCGCATCGCCCCAGATGTAGAGCGTCGGCACGCCGATCTTGCCGATCGCCGCGCGCAAGCCCGATTGCGCCCGATACCACGCCAGCGCCGCTTCCATGGCGGGCGTGTTGCCGAGCACTGACACATAACTTTCCACCGCATCCGGCGGCACGCTGGCCTCCGACAGATTGCGGCGCAAGCGCCTGGCGCCGTCCTCGAGCAGCATGCGCGTGGTGTCGGCGTTGAGAAAGGCGCGATGATGGCGCGAGCGATGCTTCTGCTCGCCGTCGGGCGCTTCCAGCGCGCGCAGGAACGCGGCCGGATGCGGCCGGGATAGAATCGTGAGCGAAGCCAGCCGCTCCGGATGGCGATCGGCGAAGCCCCATGAAACCTGCCCGCCCCAATCGTGGCCGACCAGGTGGAAGCGGCGCGTGGCGCTGCCGCATGCGGCTGCGACGGCGCTCACGTCGCCGATCAATTTGTCGAATTGGTAATTGCCGTAGTCGGCCGCGTCCGGCCGCGCGCCGGGCGAATAGCCGCGCTGGTCCGGCGCCACGGCGCGATAGCCTGCGGCGGCGAGTGCTGGCAGTTGCGCCCGCCAGGTGTGGCGCGATTGCGGATAGCCGTGCAGCAGCAGCACCAGCGCGCCGGTGTCCGGCCCGGCTATCCAGGCGTCGAATGTGAGGCCGCCCGGCGTGGCGATCTTGCGGAGTTCGAACGTCATGCGACATGGTAACGTCAATCGGGGCGTTTGCCTGCGGGGAATTGCGCATGGACATGCTGGCCAAGGCGGCTGCATTGCAGGACGCGATCCGCGCCCGCGCCGGCGAAGCGGAAAAAGCCCGCCGCCTGCCGGCCGATCTGGCGCGCGCGCTGGCCGATGCCGGCATGTTCCGCATCATGCTGCCGAAGAGCTGCGG
>DASQHM010000099.1:0-2169 GCA_035632095.1 Candidatus Cybelea sp.
ATGGTGCGATGCGGGAGAACGGGGTGCGGAACATTTGGCGCCGCGGCGGCGCCGTGGTGAACGGATGGCTTGGCATTCCGAGCAGCGTCGCCACGGAGAACATGGCGCAAGCCGGCTGGGATTCGCTCACCGTGGACATGCAGCATGGACTTGTCGACTACACCACTGCCGTCCCCATGCTGCAGGCGATCTCCACCACCGGAATCACCCCGCTGGCGCGCGTACCCTGGCTCGAGCCCGGCATCATCATGAAGACGCTCGATGCGGGCGCTTACGGCATCATCTGTCCGATGATCAATTCGCGCGAAGAATGCGAAGCGCTGGTCGGCGCCTGCCGGTACGCGCCGAAGGGCTACCGGAGTTTCGGCCCGACCCGCGCCATCTGGTATGGCGGTAGCGACTATGCGCAAAAGGCGAACGACACGGTGCTGGCTATCGCGATGATCGAGACGCAAAAGGCCCTCGACAACCTCGATGCCATCCTCTCGACTCCGGGTCTCGACGGCATCTACATCGGGCCGGCCGATCTTGGCCTTTCACTAGGCGGCCAGCCGCGCGGCGACCAGACCGATCCGAAGATTTACCAAGCCATCGAACGCATTCTGGCCGCCGCAAAAAAGCACGGCGTCGTGCCGGGCATCCATTGCAGCTCGACGGCCTATGCCAAGAAGATGATCGGTATCGGCTTCCAGCTCGTTACGATTTTGTCCGACAACGCGCTGCTCAATATGGCGGCGAAAACGGCTGTGGGCGAAATGCGCGAGGGCCAGGAGGCAAAGCCGAAGGCCGCGAGCGGTCCTTATTGAAGTCGGTTAGGGCGCGAATTCGCGGCGGCGTTCCGCTACCGCGTTCGGCTTGGCGAAACGCCATTGCCTTTTGTGGCGTGTGATTTCACCATGTGATCATGCGAATCGCGAAATTTCAGATCGGCGATATCGTCCGCCACCGCGTGCATCCCTTCCGCGGTGTGATCTTCGACGTGGACCCGGTCTTCTCCAACACCGAGGAATGGCTGCAGTCCATCCCGGCCGAGTACCGCCCGCATCGCAATCAGCCGTTCTACCATCTGTTCGCCGAGAACGCGCAGACCACGTATATCGCCTATGTCTCCGAGCAGAACCTGTTGCCGGACGAAAGCGGCAAGCCGGTCGGCCATCCTATGGTGACCGACGTGTTCACCGGCATCGAGGACGGCCGCTACGTGATGCGCCGGCGGATCGCCAACTAGTTCCGTCGCCGCGCCGTCACGGCAAGAGCGCCACGCACTTGATCTCGATCTTGAACTTCGGATGCGCGAGGGCGGCGACGCCGATGGCGGTCCAAGCCGGGAAATCGCTCGACACGTAGCGGTCCTTGACCGCGACGAAGGTGCGGAGCGTGTCGCGGATATCGACGTGGTAGCTCACCATCTCGACGAGATTGCCGAAGGTTGCGCCGCCTTCCGCCAGGACCGTTTTCAGATTCTCGAACGCCAAGGTTATCTGCGCTTCCGCCTCGTCCGGAATAGCAAGCGTCGCTTCGTTGCGGCCGACCTGTCCGGAAATGAAAAGAAGATTTCCGGCGCGCATGGCCGGCGCGTAGTGGAAGCGGTCGTACACGGCTTCCATGCCCTTCGGCACGATGGCTTTGCGTTGAGTCATGGTCTCCCCTTCATCCGATGAGCGCCGCCGCCGCCTTGTCGAGCGGCATTGCCCGCAGCATAGTACAGTCTCCATGCCGCGGCGATGCGGCCAGGCCGCGAGAGTGTCGGATGTCGGGGACGACCCCAATTCAGAAACCTGCTGCCGTTGAAGGCGCCGAGCAGATCGCATCGATCCGGGCCGGCGTCGCCGCTCTATGCGCGCGCTTCGATGGCGCCTATTGGCGCGAAAAGGACCGCGAGCGCGCCTATCCGACGGAATTCGTGCGCGCTCTCACCGAAGCCGGCTATCTTGCCGCCCTGATCCCCGAGAGCTACGGCGGCAGCGGTCTCGGCCTCGCGGCCGCGGCCGCCATCCTGGAAGAAATTCATAAGAGCGGCGGGAACAGCGCGGCGTGTCACGCCCAGATGTACATCATGGGCACAATTCTCCGCTACGGTAGCGAGGCGCAGAAGCGCACCTATCTGCCAAGGATCGCCACCGGCGAATTGCGCCTGCAGGCCTTCGGCGTCACCGAACCGTCCGCCGG
>DASQHM010000100.1:0-20853 GCA_035632095.1 Candidatus Cybelea sp.
ACTGACGCTACTGGGACATAAAGGGCGTGCGACTTATCGCCAATCGCCGCGGCCCCAATAGTCGCGATCGTGATGCCAGTAATAATGCGGCTCACCGTAATAGACCGGGCGTTCCGGCACGACGATGCAGGCGTTGAGGCCGATTGCGACCAGCGGCAGCGCCACCGCGAGGAATTTCAGGTTGCGCCAAAATCGTTTCGACATGGCAGCCCTCCGTGTCCGAAGCGGCGCGAACGCGTCGCGCCTCACCTACACACACGGAGGGAAACGTCGAATACCGCGATGCAATTAGATTAAATCTTGGTAAGCCACTGTGGCGAGAATCAGGCGGGCGTGTGGCACACCGCCTCCACGTTGTATCCGTCCAGATCGAAAACGAACGCGCCGTAGTAATGCTTGTGATAATGGGGGCGCAGTCCGGGCGCGCCGTTGTCCTTGGCGCCGGCCGCCATCGCCGCCTTGTAGAACGCGTCGACCGCCGCGCGATTGGGCGCCAGGAACGCGATGTGGAACGGCGTTTGCGGGACTTTCCGCTCGGCCAGCCAGAACGCGGCCTTCGGCGCGGCGCCGATGCCGACAAACTTGCCGCCGCCGGTCTTGCTTTCGTCGTAGTCGTAGAGCGGGGCATAACCGATCGGCTTCAAGGCGGCCGCGTAGAAAGCACGGCTTTTCGCCAGATCGCGAACGTACAATGTGACGTGGTCGATCATTGCCATGGCCAACTCCCTCCCGATCAATCGAATGCGTAGCGTTTCACCGCGGCTTCGTCCCAGGCGATCCCGGCGCCCGCGGTTTCCCGGATCACCGCGTGACCTTTGCTCACCTTCAGCGGATCGGTCAACACCGGCGCCGCCCAGTCGACGTATTCGAGCCAGTGCCGCGTCGGCGTCACAGTCAAGACATGCGCGCTGAATTCCGGGAACAAGTGGGATGACATGGGAATCCCGGCGGCTTCGGCCAAGGCAGCCGCCCGAAGCCAGCCCGTGACGCCGCCAATGCGTTGTAAATCCGGCATCATGTAGTCGGCCGCCTTCGCCGCGATGGCATCCGCCATGGCGCGCGGGCCGTAAAAGTTCTCGCCGATCTGGATCGGCGTCGCGACCTCCGCGGCAATCTTGGCTTGGCCCGCCAGGTCGTCGTAAACGATGGGCTCTTCGATCCACGCCAGCCCCTCGCCGTCGAACGCGCGGCCGCGGCGGATCGCTTCCATGGTGTCGAGGCCCTGGTTGAAGTCGGTCATCAAGGTCACGTGCTCCGGCACTGCCGCGCGTACGGCGCGGATGGCGGCCAAGTCCTCCGCCAAGGCCGGGCGGCCGACGCGGACCTTCATGGCGGTAAATCCGCCCTCGAGCAGGCCTTGCGCTTCCTCCTTGAGCGCGCCGGGCGCCATCAGGCCGAGGCCGTTGCTGTTGTAGGCGAGCACCGGTTCGACGCGGCCGCCGAGCAGGCGCACCAACGGCAGGTCGGCCGCCTTGGCCAAGGCATCCCACGCCGCCATATCGAACCCGGCTATGGCCATGAGCGACACGCCCTGGTGTCCGATCAGCGTCAGGCGGCGGCGCAGATCGTCGAACAGCTGCGCCGGCGCCACGGTTTGGCCGCGCAGCGCGTCCGCGATGGTGGCGAGCAGGTGCCGGTAGAGCGGAACGGCCGCGGCCAGGTAGGCAAAAATATAGGCGCGTCCGGTGACGCCTTCTTCCGTTTCCAGGTCGATCAGGACCAGGGGCGCGCTTTCCAGCACGACCACCCTGGTCGCGAGCGGCCGGCGCATGGGAACGCGGACGGCCCGCGTGCGCAGGTTGCGGAGCGTGAGCTTCGGCATAATGGCCATGGAGGTTGCCTTTCGCTTTTGCGAAGCGGGCTCGCTGCCGATCTTAGCTCCAGCAGCGGTGTTGTAAGCATGCGAGCCGTCATAAAAAAATCTGCGGTAGCCCCAAAAACCGCTTGCATCGCCCGGCGTTTGACTTCATTAGAACGCTGCTCTTTGGGGGTCTTGCTCTTCGGAGGGGTGCGGGATGGCGAAGCAGTCTGCGTTGCGGAAGGTTCGGCTGGCCGAGGCGAAGGACGCCGATGCTGCAGCGAAGCGGGTCGAGACGGCTCAGCCAGCCGACCACTTCGTGCTCAAGGACGGCCTACAGTTCGCCGGTACGCATCTCTTGGTCGATATGTGGGGCTGCAGCCGGCTGAGCGAGCTGCCACACGTGCAGGCGACCCTGACCGAGGCGGTCGCCGCCGTCGGCGCCACCCTGCTCAAGATCGATCTGCACCACTTCCAGCCCGAAGGCGGCATCTCCGGCGTGGCGGTCCTGGCCGAAAGCCACATGAGCATCCATACCTGGCCCGAGCGCGGCTATGCGGCGCTCGATGTGTTCGTGTGCGGCAACTGCGATGCCTACAAGGCCATCCCGGTGCTGCGCAGCGCCTTCCGCCCCGAAAGCATCCAACTGGTCGAGCACAAGCGCGGCCTGGTTCCGTGACTTGGTTCCAGGAGACTCTGTATCAGCACGTCCGCCAGACTTTCGAAATCGAGCGGGTGCTGTATGAGGGGCGTAGCGATTTCCAAGAGGTGAAGGTCCTGCAGACGGTCGAAGTCGGCCGCATGCTGGTGCTCGACGGCGTCGTGCAGACCACCGAGCGCGACGAATTCGTCTATCACGAGATGATGGTTCACGTGCCGCTGTTCGCCCACGGCGGCGCCAAGCGGGTTCTCATCATCGGCGGCGGCGACGGCGGCATTCTGGAAGAAGTGCTGAAGCACCCGGTCGAGCGCGCCGTCATGGTCGAAATCGACGACAAGGTGATCGACGTCAGCAAGAAATGGCTGCCCTCCATCTGCGGCAAGGCGTTCGACGACAAGCGAACCCATCTGATCGTGGGCGACGGCGCCAAATACGTGGGCGAGACCGAAGAGCGGTTCGACGCGGTGATCGTCGATTCCTCCGATCCGATCGGCCCGGCGGAGGTGCTGTTCGCCAGCCCGTTCTATACGGCCTGCAAGCGTTGCCTGACCGGCGACGGCATCATGGTGAACCAGAACGGCGTGCCGTTCTTCCAGCCGGAGGAGACCCGCAACACCTACCGCAACCTGAAGCTGATCTTTCCGCAAAACGGCTTTTACGTCATGCCGGTGCCGACCTACTACGGCGGCTTCATGGCCCTGAGCTGGGCGGCCATGCGGGACTTGGCCCGGCAGCCGTCCGGCGAGATCGAGCAGCGTGTCGCCAGGGCCGGCCTCCCGCTCAACTACTACAACGCGGCCATCCACGGCGCGGCCTTCGCGCTGCCGGGCTACGTGCGCCGCCTGATGGCCTGACCCCGGCCGGGCCTTTGGCGCCGGACCGCGGTATTTTCTAAACGATTTCACAGTCTTAGACGCAATCCGCGGCCGCCTTGATCGAGCCCGCAGTCGTCACCACATTATTCTCGTGACCCGGTGCCTCGCTAAATGGGCCGGGTCAACGCCCGGCTCGCTCGTTTGAGGAGTTGCACCATGAACCGCGTCCCTCTGTTCAATAGTCCGTTGCTGCTCGGCTTCGACCATCTCGAGCGCGTGCTCGACCGGGTCGCCAAGACCGCCAGCGACGGCTATCCGCCCTACAACATCGAACAGTTCGGCGAGGATCGCTTACGCATCACCTTGGCGGTTGCCGGCTTTCGCGAGACCGATCTGGCTGTGACGATCGAAGACAATCAGCTCTTCGTGCGCGGCAAACAGGCGGACGACAAGAACGCCAACTATCTCTATCGCGGCATTGCCGCCCGCCAATTCCAGCGCGCGTTTCTGCTGGCGGAGGGCATCGAAGTGACGAGTGCGGAACTTGAAAGCGGCCTGCTGCACGTCGATCTGCAACGCCGCCGGCCGGAGTCGCAAACGCGGAAAATCGAGATCAAGCGTACGAGTAGCCGTTGATTGGCCCTGCTGAATTTAGAGGGCGAAGTGGAGTAAGGAACATGGATACCAACAGAACCGTTACCGCCTACCAGCAAATCCCGGCCGAGGCCTTTGCCATGCTCGGCGCGCCGACGCTCGCTTACGTTCGTCCCGTTCAGTCGGAAATGGGCGCTGCTTGGGGCGTGTTCGCCGCCAACGGTCAGCAGATCGGCGTGGTGGCCAACCGCGACGTGGCGCATGCCGCCGCCCGGCAGAACGACCTGGAACCCGTAGACGTCAATTGACGCGGAACGCGGCTTGGCGCGCTAGGCCGCGTGCGACGCCGTCGATTGCGTGAGCAGCGCGTAGAGCGCTTCCGGATTGTCGGTGCCGCGCAACTTCTCGCAGATCGAACGGTCGCGCAGCAATCGCGAAACGCGGGCGAGCGCCGTCAGATGATCGGCGCCCGCTTGTTCCGGCGCCAGCAGTACGAAGATCAGATCCACCGGCATCTCGTCGACCGCCTCGAAATCGATCGGCTGATCGAGCCGGGCGAATAGCCCATAGATGCGGTCGATCCCGGCGAGCTTGCCATGCGGGATGGCGATGCCGTGGCCGACGCCGGTAGAACCGAGCCGCTCGCGCTCGAGCAGAACTTCGAAAATCGCGCGTTCGTGCACGCCGGTGAGGCGCATGGCCTTGACGGCCAATTCCTGCAATGCCTGCTTCTTGCTCGACACCTTCAGGCGCGGGAGCACCTCCTGGAGTCTGAGCAGATCGGCGATTTCCATATGGGCAGGCCCCCTCTGGCAGGCTCAATGACCAGACTTCGCCGTCGCGGCGCGGCGCGAGCCCACGCGGGTCTCGGGCGGCTCGCTTGGCGGGGAAGCCTCGGTTCCGGCTGAGCCCGGATGCGGATGGTGATTGCGTAGTTTTCGCTTGTGGCGACGCAGCTGTTTTTCCAGACGCTCGAGCGCCACATCGAGACTGGCGTAGATTTCGTCGGCCGTGCCGTGGCTCTGCGCCGAAATGCCGGACCCGACATGCACCGAGCAATCGGCGCGATAGAGATGCGCTTCGCGGGAGAACACGGTGGCTGCGTCCACGGCCTTATCGAAATACTTCGCCACGACTGCCACGATCCTGTCTTCGACATGGCCGCGCAGCGCATCGCCGATGTCGATATGTTTGCCTGAAACCTGTACCTTCATGGGGGGTCCGGGTTCTGCTGACGACTTGAAAAAGCCAATATGGGAAGCGGACCGCCATCGCGGAAGCCGGGAACATATGAGAGGCGTTTCCGCGTGTCAACCAAACCGGGATGCGGTAGGGGAATAGGCCGGACGGGGCCTAGGCCGGCAGCTTCTTCAGGCGCCGGCGTTGCACGGACGAGGGAATATGCATCGCCTCCCTGTACTTAGCCACCGTGCGCCGCGCGATATCGACGCCGGTCCCGAGCAGGATCTCCACGATCCTGTCGTCTGACAGCACTTCGTCGGCGCTTTCCGCGTTGATCAGATCGCGAATGCGATGGCGGACCGATTCGGCCGAATGCGCCTCCCCGCCGCCGGCCGCGGCGATCGCCGAGGTGAAGAAGTATTTCATCTCGAAGATGCCGCGCGGGGTCGCCATATACTTGTTGGCGGTGACGCGGCTTACGGTGCTCTCGTGCATGCTGATTGCCTCGGCGATCACGCGCAAATTGAGCGGCCGCAAATGCTGGACGCCCTTGGCGAAGAAGCCGTCCTGCTGACGTACCAATTCGGTCGCCACCTTTAAGATGGTGTTGGCGCGCTGGTCGAGCGACTTGACCAGCCAGTTTGCGGAATTCATGCAGTCGGAGATGTACGCCTTGTCGGATTTCGACTTGGCGGTGCCCGAGACTTGCGCGTGGTAGCGCGTGTTGATGAGGACGCGCGGCAAGGTATCGCTGTTCAATTCGACCAACCAGCCCCCGTCCGGGTTCTGGCGCACGAAGACATCGGGCACCACGGTCTGCGCCACCTCGGTGCTGAAGGCGGCGCCCGGTTTCGGATTGAGTGCCCTGATTTCGGTGATCATCTCCGCGATGTCCTCGGAATCCACGCCGCAGATCTTGCAAAGCTGCGCCACGTCGCGCTTGGCCAGCAGTTCCAGGTTCTCGAGCATCGCGGCCATGGCCGGATCGAGCCGGTCGCGCTCGCGCAATTGCAATGCGAGGCATTCTTTCAAATTGCGGGCGAATACGCCGGGCGGCTCGAAATGCTGCAGGCGTGCCAGAACCGCCTCGGCGCGCGCCGGTTCGCAGCCGAGGCGCTCCGATATGGCGGCGATGTCGTCGGTCAGATATCCGGACTCGTCGACCAGGTCGATCATATGCGCGCCGATCGCGCGATCGATCGGATCGGCCACGTCCATGTGAAGCTGCGCCAGCAGGTGATCGCGCAGCGAGACTTCGCCGGAGAGGGTCTGCTCCAGATTGTATTCCGGATTGTCGAAGCGCAGCGAACCGCCGCGGCCGGAAATGTAATTGTCGGCGCCGGGGCCCGGCTCGGGCGGCCGATCCGTCGCCGCGTCGTTGGTGTACTCGTTGTCGTAGTTGGCCTCGATGGAATCCGCGGCCCGTTCGCGCTGATCCGCCTCGCGCTCTTCGCGCTCGCTCAATCCGTCGCGGGACGACGCCTCGGCTTCGCCCGAGGCCCGCTCGGCGCCCTCGCCGTTGGCCGCGGACGATTCGGCATCGTTGCGCTCGAGCAGCGGGTTCTTCTCCAGTTCCTGCTCGACATAGGCGGTCAGCTCAATATTCGAAAGCTGCAGCAGCTTGATCGCCTGCTGCAGCTGCGGCGTCATGACCAGCGTCTGGCTCTGGCGAAGCTCTAATCTGGGTGTGATCGCCATTCCGACGTCCTGACCCGAACTTGCCTACCAGCTAAATCGCTCGCCGAGATAGACGCGGCGCACGTCTTCGTGGGCGACGATCTCGTCCGGCCGGCCCTCCATGAGGACGCGGCCCTCATGCATGATGTAGGCGCGGTCGATGAGGTTCAACGTCTCGCGCACATTGTGCTCGGTGATCAGCACACCGATACCGCGATCCTTGAGATGGAACACCAGGTCGCGGATTTCGCCGACGGCGATCGGATCGATGCCGGCCAGCGGTTCGTCCAGCAGCATGAACGACGGCTGCGAGGCCAAGGCGCGCGCGATCTCGACGCGGCGGCGCTCGCCGCCCGACAGCGCCATGGCGGGCGCACGGCGCAAATGCGTGATGGAAAACTCGGCCAGCAGATCGTCGAGCATCTGCTCCCGTTTTTCCGGCAGGGGCTCTGAGACTTCGAGCACCGAACGTATATTGTTCTCCACGGTCATGCCGCGAAAGATCGATGCTTCCTGCGGCAGGTAGCCGATGCCGAGCCGGGCGCGGCGATACATGGGAAAATTGGTGATGTTGTGGCCATCGAGGGTGATGCTGCCGTAGTCCGCCGAAATCAATCCGGTGATGATGTAGAAGCAGGTGGTCTTGCCTGCGCCGTTCGGTCCGAGCAGCCCGACCGCCTCGCCGCGCTGCAGCGTGAGGTTGACGTCGCGCACCACCGGCCGCTTCTTGAAGCGCTTGCCGATGTTGTGGGCGGCCAAACCGCGATTGTCGGCCACCAATCGTGGGCCATTTTGCATCCCGCTGCTGTCGCTCATTGTGTCGCCCTTATCGCATGTAGTGCTTGATGAATCCTGAATGGCCGCTCATCGCTGACCGCTTCGGGTGCCGCTTTGGTTACCGGTTTGTCCGCCGCCCTGCATGCCGCCTTGTCCGGAGTTCTGCTCCGGCACGAACAGGCCATGGACGCGTTGGCCGGGCGCCACATCGAGCGTGCTGCGTCCCGTGTCCAAGTTCATTACCGCACGATTGCCGCGCAGCACGTTCTGTCCGCGGGTCAGCACGACCTGGCTGCCTTCCAGCACGATGACGCGCTTGTCCACGTCGTAGTAACCGGTATCGCCGCGCCCGCTTTCCTCCGGCGACGACACGAAGACATGGCCGTTGGCGTCGATGCGCGAAATGCTGCCGCCGGCGAAGGGATCGGCATCGGCGCTCGCGGCGGCTCCGGCGGCGCTGCCTTTGGCCGCGGTCTTCGGGGGCGGCTGCGCGGCGGGCGGCGAATCAGCCTTGTTGCGGTAGTGCACGATCAGCGTATCCGCCTTCAAGCGCAAATCGCCTTGGAGCGCGTCGACATTGCCGCGGAACGTCGCAATTTGCTTGTCCTGCTCCACTTCGAGACTGTCGGACGAGATGTCGATCGGCTGCTTGGTGTCGTGCTTGGCCGCCGGGCGCGTCTGCGCCTCGGCGCCGGCGCCGAACGCCAAACCGAGCACGAGCGTGAATGCCGCAAATCCGGCGCGGCGCATCATCCGGCGCCCTGCGGATAGAGCGTGACTTTCACGCCCTTGAGGAAGCGCATGTGGTTGCCCTTGTCCGCGAGCCAGAACCCGTTGGCGTTCAGCAAGCCATACGGACCCTGTCCGTGCACCGGATCGTCGGACGTGATCTCGCCGGTCACGAGACTGGCGTGCGCCGTCGGTCCGTGGAACTCGTAGCCGCGGTCCGAGTAGACGCTAACGTCGCCCGCCAGGTCGAGGATCTTGGTCTGGTCGTGATAGGTGCCCTTTTTGGCAGTGAGCGCCGCCCAAGTTCCGTCCTCGAGCGTTATGTCGGCCTGGACGTTGTCGAGCACCACGGTTTCACGCTGCGCGCCCTCCTGGATGCCGGAATCCGCGGTGACCAGATACGGCCGTCCGTGATTGTCGATGCCCTGATAGCGCGGGTTGGCCATGCGCAAGCGCTGATCCTGCAATTCCACGTCGGAGAAACTGAGCGCGATGCGCGAGCCGTAGCGCGGATGCAATTGCGGCCAGGCAATCACCAAACCGACCAGAACCAGCGCCGCGAGCGGCAGCAGCAGCTTCATCATGGCGATGAAGCGATTGCGCTTCAGGGAACGCAAATGAAGCGCGCGATGCGATCCCTCGCCGAGCCATTGGGCATGGTAGTGGCTTTGTCCGCTGGCCGCCGTTCCCGTGACCGGCGTTTCCATGTCAGGCCACTCCGGCCCTGAGGCAATCGTGAATATGGACGATGCCGGCCGGCCGTCCGCCCTCGGTGACGAACAGGCTAGTGATCTGAGGCGAGCCGGCGTTCATCACATGCAGAGCCTCGGCCGCGAGTGCGCTCGGGCGGATGGTCTTGGGCCTAAGCGTCATCACCTCTTCGACGGCAAGGCCGAGCAATTTCGGCGTCATGTGCCGCCGCAAGTCGCCGTCCGTGATGATGCCCGCCAGTTGTCCGTTTGCCTCCATGACGCCGACGCAGCCAAACGTCTTTGCCGTCATCACCAGCAGCGCGTCCGCCATCTTCGTCCCGCGCGCCACCAACGGCACCATCTCGCCGGTGTGCATGATGTCGCTCACCTTGACCAGCATGCGTCCGAGGCTGCCGCCCGGATGCAGGACCTGGAACTGGTTGGCGGAAAATCCGTTGCGTTCCAACAGCGCCAGCGCGAGAGCATCGCCGAGCGCCAGCATGACGGTGGTCGACGTGGTCGGCGCCATGCCGAGCGGGCAGGCTTCCGGTGTGTTCGGCAGGAGCAAAGTATGGTCCGCCGCCTGGGAGAGCGCCGATTCCGCCTTGCCGGCGATGGCGATGAGCGGGATGCCGAAGCGGCGGGTGTAGGCAACCAGATCGCTGAGTTCCGGCGTGTCGCCGGAATTGGACAGGCAAATGACCGCGTCGCCGGCGGCGATCATGCCAAGGTCGCCGTGGCTCGCCTCGGCCGGATGGACGAAGACAGCCGGCGTGCCGGTGGAAGCCAAGGTGGCGGCGATCTTGCGCGCGATATGGCCGCTCTTGCCCATGCCGCTCACCACGACGCGGCCGGTTACGGCTGCCAACGCGTCGACGGCCGCAGCGAAGCTTGCATCCAGTTGATCGGAAAGGGCTTTAAGACCCTCGATCTCAAGCCGGAGGACCCGGCGCGCCACGTCCAGATCGGTGGCGGCTGCTGGGCTTGCTTTGCTGGCTTTGGTTTTCAACGTCATGGGGAGCCAGCCAGGGAACTGGGTACGGACCATATCCCGCGCCGGACGGTCCCGAGCCGGGCGGCGGGACAAACAAGATTCGTGCCAATTATTAGGTCAAGGTCTCGCATTTGCAAACAACTACCTGCGCGCCGGGGCCGAATTGCGGCGAATCCCTGCGGCGGCGTCGGCAGTTACCGACGATCTAGTGGGCGAAAATATCGGTCTCGGCCCAGCCCGCGAGGTCGAGCGCGGCGCGGGTCGGCAGAAAATCGAAGCAGGCCGCCGCCAGTTCGCGCCGGCCGTCCCGGGCCAGCATGGCGTCCAGCTTCTCGGCGATGCGGTGCAAATGCAGCACATCGGCCGCGGCATATTCGAGTTGTGCGTCGGTCAGCGTGGCGGCGCCCCAGTCCGACGACTGCTGCTGCTTGCTGAGTTCGATGCCAAGCAGATCCTTGGCCAGGTCCTTGAGGCTGTGCCGGTCGGTGAAGGTGCGGGTCAACCGGGACGCGATCTTTGTGCAGTAGACCGGCGCGCAGACCGCGTCGAGATGCTGGCGGAGCATGGCCAGGTCGAAGCGGGCGAAATGGAACAGTTTGGTGACGCGGGGGTCGGCCAGCAGCCGCTTCAAGTTCGGCGCGGCGTAGTTGGCATCGGGGAACTGCACCAAGTGACAATTGCCGTCGCCGGCGGAAAGCTGCACCAGGCAAAGCCGGTCGCGATGCGGGTTCAACCCCATGGTCTCGGTATCGATGGCGACCGTATCGCCGAAATCGATGCCTTGCGGCAGGTCGCCTTTGTGCAGGTGGATCGCCATGCCGCCCGTCTGGCTCTTGATTCGTCCGGCCGCAGTGCTGGTGCCCAGGAGAAGACTCGAACTTCCACGACCGTGAGGCCACTAGCACCTGAAGCTAGCGCGTCTGCCAATTCCGCCACCTGGGCGGCCGGGAGCCGGATTGGTTACCCCTCCCTCCCGGCGATGTCAAGGCGGCCGCGGGCATATTTGCTCGACGTTTCCATTGGTTTGCGGACTTGCCAGCGCCTGCGCGCGGCAGCATGGTGTGCGCCGGATCGAGGGTTTGGGATCGGGCAAGATGCGTGATCGTCTCGTCACCGTGTTCGGCGGCTCGGGCTTCATCGGCCGCTATGTGGTGAAACGTCTGGCCGAGCAGGGCGCGCGCATCCGCGTCGCCGTGCGCCGGCCCGACGAGGCGCTGTTCCTCAAGCCCATGGGCGCGGTCGGCCAGATCGTGCCGGTTCAGGCCAACCTGCGCGCCGAGCCGTCGATTGCCGCGGCGGTCGCCGGCGCCGATGCGGTGATAAACCTGGTCGGCATTCTGTACGAGTCCGGGGCGCAGCGCTTCGCGTCCGTGCACGCGCGGGGCCCCGAGTTGATCGCACGCGCCGCCGCCGCCGCCGGCGTGCAACGCCTCGTTCAAGTGTCCGCCACCGGGGCCGACATTCGTTCGCCGTCGGAATACGCGCGGACCAAGGCCATGGGCGACGCCGCGGTGCGCGCGGCCTTTCCGTCGGCCAATGTGGTGCGCCCGTCGCTCGTGTTCGGCGCCGAGGATCAGTTCTTCAATCGCTTCGCGGCCATGACGCGGATTTCGCCGGTGCTGCCGCTGATCGGCGGCGGCCATACCCGCTTCCAGCCGATCTACGTCGGCGACGTGGCGTCCGCGATCGCCAAGATCGTGGACGATCCCGCTTGCGCCGGGCGCGACTACGAACTCGGCGGGCCGCGCGTCTACACCTTCGCCGAATTGATGCAGCTCGTCTTGGATTACACCGGCCGCCGCAGGTTGTTGGTGCCGGTGCCCTTCGCCGTTGCGAGCCTGCAAGCCTTCTTCCTCGAATGGCTGCCGTCGCCGCCGCTCACGCGCGATCAGATCCGCTATCTGCAAGGCGACAGCCTCCCTAAGGCCGGCGCACCGGGCCTCGCCGACCTCGGGATCGTGCCGACGCCCATCGAGGCCGTGGTGCCGAGCTATCTCGACCGCTACCACCGTGGCGGCAGGTCGCTGCCGCTGTTCGGCTGAGACTTAAGTCAGACTCGGGATGTTGAGCAGGATGAGCGCGGCGCCGCCGGCGGCGATCCGCAGCAGCGCGAACGGCGCAAGGCTTCGCTTCGCGGTCCAGCTCAGCAGCATGCCGATCCCGATGAAGGCGCCGACGAGCGCCGCGGCACCGGCCATCGCGGCGCCAAGCCAACTCCAGGACTCGCCCGCGCGGACCATGGCATAAACATGCTCTGCCGTGCCGCCGAACAGGATCGGCAGCGAGAGCAGCAATGCCAGGCGAGCGGCAGCGGCGCGCTCGAAGCTGAGCAGCCGCGCCCCCAGCAGCACCAAGGCAACGCGCCCCGCGGCCGGGACCACGGATGCCGCCAGCAGCAGGCCGACGAAGAGCGCGCCGGCGATGCCGAGATGCTCCAGGCGGCGGACCGTCATGCCGATCCGGTCGGCGAGCCAGACCATCACGCCGCCGGCCACCAGGCACCAGGCAAGAAACGCCGATGTCATGGGCAGCACGTAGTCGAATCGCGTCATGGCCATTTCGGCCGCGACGGGCGGAACGCAAGCCACGATCAGATGCCATGCGATGCGCGCCTTGGGCGAGCGCCGGCGCCGTACGATGTTCCAGAGGCCGACGGCAATGTCGGCAAGCTCTCGCCACAGGCACGCGGCGATGGCCACCATGATTGCCAGTCTTGTCGCGATCTCGGCTTCGTGCGAAAGCGGCGGCCATTCGAGCCAGCGCTGCAACAAAATGCGCACGCCGGTCCCGCCGACAGGGAGGACGTCGAAAAGTCCTTGTACGAGAGCGAGACCTAAGGCGGCACTTGCGTCGGACGAGAGAATCACAGTCGCGCGGCTCGACGGTTTGGCTCGCTCGCTTATACACTGACGCACCGCACTGCCCTAATGCCAAATGCAGGAAATTGCGGTGCAGGCGCGCGCGATAGCGGGAGGACATGGTCATGGGCGGGACGGACAATCGCTTGATGCTGCCGGCGCTGAATCCGGCCGACGTTCCCGCGGTGTCGCGAGCGCCGACCTTTCCCAAGGGTCACGGGCTGGAATATCCATGGGAAGGGCGCGACAAGCGAGCGCTCGGCGACGCGCTCGGCCTTACCCAATTCGGCGTCAACCAGGTGCGCCTGCCGCCCGGCAAATGGTCGGCCCTGCGGCACTGGCACATTCACGAAGACGAGTTCGTGATGGTGCTCTCGGGCGAGGTAACGCTGGTGACTTCCGCTGGCCGACAAAAGCTCTCGGCCGGCATGGTTGCCGGATTTCCCGCCGGCAAGGCGGACGGCCATCACCTGGTCAACGAAAGCGGGCGCGACGCGGTCTATCTCGAAGTCGGACGGCGCGCCGAGTCGGACATGGCGTTCTACGACGACAACGATGCGGTTCGCGCGCGCGGGCCATGGGGCGCCGAACTCCGCCGCCGCGACGGCACGCCGCTTTGAACGAGGCGCTGAGGCGCCCGCTCAAGTCATCTTGATCATGACGTTCTTGGCATAGGCCGGCCGCGTCGCCAGGCGCTCATACCAGGCCTTCAGGGCCGGAAGATTCGGCCGCTCGATCGGCAGGTTGAACCAGCGATACGCCAAGGCGCCGACCGGAATGTCGCCCATGGTGAAGGCGCCGCCGCCGACGAAGGCGCGGTCCCGCAAATGCCCGTCCAGGCGCGCCCATAGTTCGCTGAGCGACACGCGCGCCGCTTCCATGGCCGCCAGGTCGCGCTTTTCCGGCGGCGTGCGGATCCAGCCCCAGAATATCTGCGTCATGCCGGGGTTGATGGTGCTGAGCTGCCAGTCCATCCAACGCTCCACATCGGCGCGGGCGCGAATGTCGGCGGGGCAGAGCGAACCGAGCCCATGCTTGGCCGACAGATAGCGCACCACCGTGTTGGATTCCCAGAGCACGAAGCCGTCATCCTCGATGGTCGGCACTAGTCCGTTGGGATTGAGCTTCAGATAGGCCGGCTCCTTGTTGCCGCCGAACGGCCCGCCGATGTCGGTCCGTTCATAGGCGAGCCCGAGCTCGTCGGCGCACCACAGCGCCTTCTGCACGTTGATGGAATTCGCCCGTCCCCAGATCTTCAGCACGGCAGCCGTCCTCGTCGTTGATCCGGCAAGCCTACGCCTCCGAAGCCGCAATAGTGAAGCACCACGGCGAATCAATCGAGGCTAGCATCCTTGTCGCATCATCTTCCCCCGCATAGTCTTGGCGCGATCTCCCACACCGCTTGGCAAACGATGTCGCTGACGCTCCGCACCATGTCCGCCACGGGATATCGCTCGCTCCGTGCGATCCGCTTCCCCGTCGACCGCTTGACGGTGTTCGTCGGGGCGAACGGCGTCGGCAAGACGAACCTCTACCGGGCGCTGCAGCTGGTGCAGGCGGCGGCGACCGGCGCGCTTTCGCGCGAGCTGGCGGCGGAAGGCGGCATGGAATCCGCCTATTGGGCCGGCGACCGCAAGGGCAAAGGTCCCGTCCGCATCACGATGAATGTGGGATTCGCGACGGAGGATTCGGACCGGGCGGCCTATGGCTACGAAGTCTCCGCCGGTGTCGCGCATTCCTACGAACTCGGTATAGGCGTCCGCATTCCGACGGCAGCGGCCTTTCTGCTCGAACCGCAAGTCAAGGAAGAGTCGCTGGCGTTCCACGACGGGCGCCGCGCCGTGAAACTGCTCGAACGCCGCGGCCCTTCGGTCATCGCGCGCGACGAGGCCGGCGTCCGCCAGGAGCTTGGCACGGAGCTCATGGCCTCCGAGACCGCGCTCGGTTCGATCGAGGATCCGGCGCGCTTCCCCGACCTGCACCTGGTGCGGAGCACGCTCAGGGACTGGCGCTTCTACCACGAGCTTCGAGCCGACGCGGCTTCGGCGTTGCGGCAACCCTGCCTCGCGGTCACCAGCCCGACCTTGAGCTCCGACGGCGACAACCTCGCCGCCGTGTTCGCAACCCTCGTCCACATCCGCGAAGACACGGCCGACCTCGATCGCGCGGTGGCCGACGCGTTTCCCGGCGCCAAACTCGAGGTTCCTAGTCCAGGCCGCACCGCGTCCTTCGGCGTGCGGTTCCCGGAATTCCCGGCGCGGGTCTTCCAGGCGGGCGAGCTGTCGGACGGCACCTTGCGCTACCTCGCTTTGGCCGGCGCCCTGCTCGCGTACCGGCTTCCCGCGCTGGTCGTGCTGAACGAGCCGGAGACGAGCCTGCATCCCGATCTGCTCGATCCGCTCGCGCGGATGATCGTCCGCGCCGCCGAGCGCACGCAGGTGCTGCTGGTGACCCATTCGGAACGTCTTGCCGACGCGCTGGCCGAGCACGGCGGCATCAAGCCCCGCACGGTGGTGAAGCGCGGCAGCGAGACCTGGATCGAGGGCCTTCGGAACGTGGGTGAGTTCGCCGAAGAAGATTGAGTCCGCTGCGGCTGGTGGCGGGGCGGCGCATTCGCTAGAATCCCGACCCCATGCGGACGCTCTATCATCTTTGGCTGTCGCCGCAATCGCGAAAGGTGCGCGTCGCCTTGAAAGAGAAGGGCCTCGACTTCGAGCTTCGGGTCGAGAAGATTTGGGAGCGGCGCGAAGCGTTCCTGGCGCTCAATCCTTCCGGCGACGTGCCGGTGCTGGTCGAGGAGGATGGCAGCTTCGTGTGCGATGCGCAGGCCATCTGCGAATACCTCGAAGAGGTCTATGACGGCCGACCGATCATCGGGGACGATCCGGCCAGCCGCGCCGAAACCCGCCGCCTGGTCGCGTGGTTCGACTACAAGTTCGGCCGCGAGGTCACGGAGAATCTCGTCGGCGAAAAGGTGATGAAGCGGTTCATGGGCATGGGCGCGCCGAACGCCGCGGCGATCCGCGCCGCGCAGACCAACCTGCATACCCACCTCGCCTATATCGCGTTTCTGACCGAGCGGCGGAAGTGGTTGGCCGGCGACAATTTCAGCCTGGCCGACATCGCCGCCGGCGCGCAGGTGAGCTGCGTGGATTATCTCGGCGACGTTCCATGGGATGAGCATCCCCATGCCAAGGACTGGTACGTGCGCATCAAGTCGCGTCCGTCGTTTCGCCCGCTGCTCGGCGATCACATTCCGGGCCTGCCGCCGCCGAAGCAATACGCCGATCTGGATTTCTAGATCGCAACGCTATGGATGCCAAAGCCGAGATCCGCAACCAGGCGCTGACGCTTGGCTTCGATGCCGTCGGTTTCGCGCGGCCCGATTCCGTGGCGCAGGCGGGAGAGCGGCTCGCCGAATTCATCGCCCTCGGTCGGCACGGCGACATGGGCTGGCTTGCCGACAAGGCGGAAAGGCGCATGGCGCCGCCGGCGCTATGGCCGGACGCGAAATGCGTGGTGGTGCTCGGTCTCAACTACGGACCCGAGCGCGATCCGCTCGCCGCGCTGCGCGACCGCGGCGCCGGCGTCATCTCAGTCTACGCCCAGGGCCGCGACTACCACGACGTGGTGAAAGGCAAGCTGAAGCGGCTCGGCCAATGGATGCATCACAGCCTCGACGCCGAGGTGAAAGTGTTTGTCGACACTGCGCCGGTGCTGGAGAAGCCGCTCGCTCAGATGGCCGGTCTCGGCTGGCAAGGCAAGCACACGAACCTGGTGTCGCGCGAATTCGGCTCGTGGCTCTTCCTCGGCGCGGTCTTCACCACCCTCGATCTCGCCGCCGATGCGGCGGACGAGGATCATTGCGGCACCTGCCGCGCCTGCCTCGACGTCTGCCCGACGGCGGCGTTTCCGGCGCCCTATCAATTGGACGCGCGCCGCTGCATTTCCTATCTGACCATCGAGCACGCGGGCGCCATTCCGCGCGAGTTCCGTAAGCCCATGGGCAATCGCATCTACGGCTGCGACGATTGCCTTGCCGTGTGTCCTTGGAACAAGTATGCGCAAGTCGCGCGCGAGGCCGCACTCCGGCCGCGCGAAGCGCTGCAAGCGCCGAGGCTCGCCGAACTCGCCATGCTGGACGATCCGGCGTTCCGGAAACTGTTCGCCGGCACCGCGGTCAAGCGCACCGGCCGCGACCGCTTCGTCCGCAACGTCGCCATCGCGCTCGGCAACAGCCGCGATGCGGCTGCGGCTCAGCCGCTTCGCCGGCTGCTCGCCGATGCATCGCCATTGGTGCGCGCCATGGCGGTCTGGGGTTTGGCGCAGATCTTGCCGTCGGCCGAGTTCGCGGCGCTCGCCGCCGAGCGCTCCGGCGCGGAGCCGGATGCGGAGGTGCGCGCGGAATGGAATCAATACCTTTCCTCATGCTGAGCTTGTCGAAGCATGAGGCCCTCATCCTTCGATAAGCTCGGGATAATGTGATTCTTGTGATTGGGCGCTAATCCCGCTTCTTCAGGTCCATGTCCTGCAAGTTGGCTTGCGCGGTGTCTGCGGTCGGCGTGCCGGGCGCGGTCAACAGAACCTTGAGCCAATCGGCGCGCGCACCCTTGATGTCGCCGGCCTCGCGGCGAAGAATGCCGCGCTCCAGCAGCGCGTCCACATCGCCCGGGTCGATCGCCAGCGACGTCTCCGCGTCTTCCAGCGCGCCGGCCTTGTCGCCGAGATGCCGCCGCGCGCTGGCGCGGAACGCATGCGCTTCGGCATGGTCCGGCTGGATGCGCAGCGCCTGGTCGAGATCGGCCGTGGCGTCCTTGTATTTTTGCAGGGCTGCGTAGCTCCGCGCGCGGTCGATCAGGATTTCGGCATTCTGCGGCGCGATGGCATGGGCCGCGGTGAACACGCCGATGGCGCGTTCGGTCTGACCGGCGAGGAGCCAGGCATTGCCGGCCTGATCCAGCACGTCCGCCTGCAAGGGCATGCCCTTGGCATGCATTTCCGTGGCGAGGGTTTCCAGACGTCCCGCCGCCTCCACGTATTCCTTGAGCTGGATCAGTGCCAGCGCCACGCAATGCTTGGCCGGAACGCCGCCGCCCTGGTCGCGCCAGGCGATGGCGGATTCGAACGCGTCCTCCGGCGCCTTCAAGGTCAGCGCGACGCAGGCGTTGTATTCCTGCTCGTCCGGCCCGGCGATGCCGGCGGCGAGCGCCGATCCGGCCGTGGCCGCCAAAATCATTGCGGCGAAAACTTGAGACTTCGTTCGCATGGCCGCTACATTGGCCGCCTGTGGCGCTCGAAGGCAAGCGCCGCGAACTCATGGGCAAAGGGAACCATTTGGTGCCGTCGCCGCGTCTTTTTTGCTTTGGCTTCGGCTATTGCGCCGAAGCGCTGGCGGCACGGCTTTCGCCGCGGGGTTTTCGCATCGCCGGCACCTGCCGAACGGAATCCAAACGCGCGGCGCTCGCTGCGCGCGGCATCGAGGCGTTTCTGTTCGATCGCGATCGGCCGCTGGACGATGCGCGCACCGCACTTGCCGATGCGACCCATGTCCTGTCCTCGGTGCCGCCGGACTCCTTCGGCGACCCTGTGCTCGACCATCACGGCGACGACTTAGGGGCGCAAGGGAGCGTCGTCTGGGCCGGCTACCTTTCGACCACGGGAGTGTACGGCGATCGCGCCGGCGATTGGGTCGACGAAACTTCGCCGCTGCAACCCTCGACCGAGCGCGGCCGGCGCCGCGCGGCGGCGGAAGCGGAATGGCTCGCGACGTGGCGGCGGCACAAACTCCCCGTGCATGTGTTCCGTCTCGCCGGCATCTATGGTCCGGGCCGCAATCAAGTCGAAACCGCACGCGCCGGATCGGCGCAGCGCATCGACAAACCGGGACAGGTGTTCTCGCGCATTCACGTGGAGGACGTGGCCGCCGTGTTGCAGGCCTCGATGGTGCATCCCAATCCTGGCGCGGTCTACAACGTTTGCGACGACGAGCCGGCGCCGCCTGCGGACGTGGTCGCGTTCGCCTGCGCGTTGATCGGGATCGAGCCGCCGCCGTTGGTGCCGTTCGAACGGGCAAAGCTCAGTGAGATGGGCAGAAGTTTCTTCTCCGAAAGCAAGCGTGTCAGCAACGGGCGGATCAAAGCCGAACTCGGCGTCCGGCTCCGCTACCCGAGCTACCGGCAAGGATTGCAAGCCTTGGCCGCCGGAGCGCGCCCCGCCGCTGATTAATTCGACGCCAGGCCCGGCGGACTTGCCGCTGAATTTGGCAGCAGTGCGTAAATGACTGTCAATTAAGGCAGATTCATGTTAAAGTGCGCGCCGTCGCCCCGGGTGGGGCCCGGCTGGGCCGGGGGCGGCGGAGGGAACCGGCGGCCGCAGAGCCGCTTATAAAACAATACAGGAGGGGGAATGTTCACCCAGGTCGTGGACCCGCTTGGCAACATCGCGTTGACATGCCTTGTTGCCCTAATCCCGGTCGTGCTGCTTCTGGTGCTGCTGGCGGTTTATCGCGTATCGGCTTGGCTTGCCGTGCTCATCGGTTCGATCGTCACCTATATCCTGGCCGCCTTGGTCTGGAAGATGCCGATCGACGACGGCGCGCGCGCCTATATCTACGGTTCGGCTACCGGCGTCTGGGTGGTGGACTGGATCACCATCTGGGGGGTGGTGCTGTTCAACACCCTCTCGGTCACCGGCGTGTTCGATAATTTCCGCCGCTGGTTGATCTCCCAGGGCACCATGGACGTGCGGGTGCAGACCATGCTGTTCGCCTGGGCGTTCGGCGCGCTGCTCGAAGGCCTGGTCGGCTTCGGCTATCCCTGGGCCGTGGTGGCGCCGATCCTGATCTCGCTCGGCTTGAGCGATCTCGACGCCATCCGGGTTGCCGCCATCGCCAACAACGCGCCGGTCTCATACGGCGCGCTCGGCTCGCCCATCCTTGCGCTGGCAGCGGTGACCGGCTATCCGCTGCTCAGCCTTTCGGGTTCGGTCGGCACCGTGGTCGCCGTGCTCGCTCTGCTGCCGCCGTGGGTGTTGATCTACCTCGTCTCCGGCAAGGAAGGCCTGAAGGACGGCTGGCCGCTCGCCATCGTCGGCTCGCTCGGCTACATCATCGGCCAGTGGCCGACCGCGTTCTACTGGGGCCCCTATCTGCCGGACGTGATCGGCGCCATCGTCTGCTTTGCCGCCTTGCTCCTGCTGCTCAAAGACTGGCCGCCGAAGCAAGTGCTGGGCTACGGCGGCAAGCCGGTCAGAGCAGCGCAGACAAATCAAACCGACCGCCACGGCCTGCCAATCGGTGACGTGCTGATCGCCTGGCTGCCGTTCGTCGTGTTGGTTGTCGTGGTACTGCTGTGGACCGGTCCTTGGTCCACACTTCCAGGGATATCGTGGCTCGACGTCAAGGTTGCCGCGACGGCGCCGGAAACCAAGTCCACGATCAACGCGCTGTTCCAGTTCAAACCATGGATCGGCGGTACCGCTATTCTGGCTTCGTGGCTGATCGTTGCGGTTCTGCTTGGGTTGCTCGGCAAGCTCAAGACCGAGCACCTGGGTCCGATTTTCACCAAGACCTTCCACCAGATGTGGGGCGCTTGCCTTGTCGGCGTGTTCATCTTCGGGCTCGCTTACGTGTTCAACTACTCGGGCATGGCATCGTCGCTGGCGAAAGGCTTTTCGGCCTTCGGTACCGCGTTCATCATCGTGGCGCCGATCCTGGGCTTCATCGGCGTGGCGTTGTCGGGGTCCAACACCTCGACCAACGCCATGTTCGGCAAGTTCCAGGCGCTGGTCGGCGTGCAACTCGGCCTACCGCCGCTTTTCTTGCCGACCTTGAACTCGGTCGGCGCCGAGATCGGCAAGCCGATAGCGCCGCAAACCGCCAGTGTCGGCGTCTCCACCAGTAAGTTCGTGCGAAACGAGGGGGAAGTGATCCGGCACAACATGGGCTGGACCTTCGTGCTGCTGGTCTATTTGATCATCGTCGGCATCGGGTTCTACTACGTGAATCCCGTGCTGATGAGCGCGGCCAAATAGCCGGAAACGGAACGCGGAACGGGAAGGGCGCCGGGCAACCGGCGC
>DASQHM010000101.1:0-6913 GCA_035632095.1 Candidatus Cybelea sp.
TGCCCCAATCGCCCGCCTGCGCCACGAAATGACGATAGCCCAGCACTTCGGTCATCAGTCGATGCCAAAGCCGGGCGATGGCGCGGGCGGTCATGGGTCTCGGCGGCGGCGCCGAGAATCCGTAGCCGGGCAGGGATCCGACGACCACATCGAAAGCTTCCGCCGTGTCGCCGCCGAAGCGCTCGGGATGCGCCAGCGGTTCGATCACCGGCAGAAACTCCAAAAATGAGCTCGGCCAGCCGTGGGTGAGGATGAGCGGGCGCGGCACGCCGCCGGAACCCTGCACATGGATGAAGTGAATGACCTGGCCGTCGATCTCGACGGTGCGATGCGGCAAGGCATTGAGCCGCGCTTCGTGCTGCCGCCAGTCATAGGCCTCGGCCCAATGGGAGACCAGCTTTCGCAGATAGTCGAGGTTGGTGCCGAGCCGCCAGCCGCCCTCCGCGGGCTCGTTCGGCCAGCGGGCGCGCGCCAGCCGCCGTTTCAAATCGGCGATGGCAACGTCGGAGATTTCGATGCGAAAGGGCTTCGGCCGCATGCATCAATCCCGGAAGCGGCGGAAGAAGGAGCGCATCTCATCCACGAGCAAAGGCCCGTTTTCGAGCGCGGCAAAATGGCCGCCGCGAGGGAACTCGCGTCGATGCACCACGTTGTATCCGCGCGCCGCCCAACGCTCGGGCGGCGTCAGCATCAGATCGTCCGGGAAAAAGGCGAACGCGGTCGGCACGTTGACCCGCTGGCCAGGCTCCAACTGCAGGCGCCCGCCGTGCCGGACGGACCAATAGAGCCAGGCGGAGGCGTTGAAGCCGTTGATCCAGTAGAGCATCACGTTGGTGATGAGCTTGTCCATGTCGAAGGGCGGGCCGTCGCCGCCTTTCGGCGACCAGCCGTGGAACTTCTCGATGATCCACGCGGCCAGGCCGGCCGGCGAATCAGTCAGTCCGTAGGAAAGGGTCTGCGGCTTGGTGCCTTGGATGTCCATATAACCGCCCTCGGCCGCGAGACGCTGGCCCATGGCGGCAATCCATTTGGTTTCGGTTTCGTCCGGCGGCATGGCCGGATCGACGTAGGGCCGCAAACCGAACATGTTGAGATGGATCGCCTTAACGGCCTCGGGATGGTCCAGCGCCAGCCACGACGTGACCACGGCGCCCCAATCGCCCGCCTGGGCCACGTAGCGCGCGTGCCCGAGCGTGCCGGCCATCAGCTTTTGCCAGATTTGCGCGACGTCGCGCGGGCTGATCGGCTGCGGCGGCGCGTCCGAAAAGCCGTAGCCCGGCAGGCTCGGGGCGACGACGGTGAACGCGTCGCCGATGCTGCCGCCGAATCGCTCCGGATGCGCCAACGGCTCGATAATGTCGTAGAACTCCAGCACCGATCCGGGCCAGCCGTGCGTAAGAAGCAGCGGCAGGGGCTTCGGCCCGGAGCCGCGCTCGATCACGTAGTGGACCTTCAGGCCGTCGATCGCGGCGCGGAACTGCGGAAAGCGATTGAGCTCGGCCTCCCATTTGCGCCAGTCATAGCGGGTGCGCCAATGCTTGACGAAGCGGCGCATGTAGGACAAATCGGCGCCATACCGCCAGCCGGCGCCCGCGGGCTCGATCGGCCAGCGCGTTTCGTCCAGACGCTGCCGAAGGTCGGCAAGTACGGTCTCGTCCACGTGGACGCGGAACGGTTCTGGCGCGGCGGCGGGTGCCATGACGTCGCTCAGTTCTTGTGCGCGGACATGCTGTCGAGCCACGCCAGCAGCAGCGCAGTCGCGACGAAGACCATCTGCATGATGCTGAGCCACATCAGCTTGCCGTTGCCCACGTGTTCGGCGTCGAGGAATTGTTCCAGCAAGTGGATCGACGATATGGCGACGATGGAGCTGGCGATCTTGACCTTCAGGCTGCCGACATCGAGCTTGCCGAGCCACGAAATCTTGATCTTCTCTGCCTCCGTATCGAGCCGGGATATGAAGTTCTCGTAGCTGCTGATGATGACCATCACGATCAGGCTTGCCACGAGAACCGCATCGACAAGGCGCAGCGCGCCGATCAGCAGGTCGTTTCTCGGCCAGATCCACGCGCCGACGACCAAGTCCACCAGCTCGCGCACGAAGCCGACGGCAAAGGCGACCAGACCGATGCAAAGGCCGATGCAGAAGGGCAACAAGAGCCAGCGGCTTGCCAGGATCGCGCGCTCGATCATTCGTTCCATCGGCGATCCCCCCGGACGCCTTCAGGCCTCAGGCACGGCCGTGGCAGTGCTTGTATTTGCGCCCCGAGCCGCAGGGGCAGGGCGCGTTTCGCGGCGTGCGCGTCCACGTGGACGGGTCCGCCTGCGAGAATGCCTGCGGCCGCTGCGCCGTCATGACGCCGACCTCGTTCTCGCCGGTCACCGGATCGAGATGCATTTCCTGCATCGGCTGCGTCGGCCGCTGGAACAGCTCCGGCGGCGGCGCCTGCTGTTCGACGCGAAGCTCAATTTGCGCCAAGGTCCGCGTCACCGATTCCCGCAAGCGCGCCAGCATGTCGTCGAACAGATCGAAGGCCTCGCGCTTGTACTCGTTCAGCGGATCGCGCTGGCCATAGGCGCGCAGCCCGATGGCCTGGCGCAGATGATCGAGGTGCAGCAAATGCTCCTTCCAATGCTGGTCCAGGAGCTGCAGCAGCAGGCTACGCTCCACCATGCGCATCACGTCGGGGCCGAAGCGCACAGCCCGCTCCGCCATCTTGCGATTGGCGGCGTCCGTCAAGCGGTGGCGGATCTCGTCTTCGGCGATGCCTTCTTCCTTGGCCCATTCGGCCACCGGCAGATCGAGGCCGAAGATGCGCTGGGTTTCCTCCCGCAAGCCTTCGGTGTCCCATTGCTCGGCGTAGGCCTTCTCAGGAATGTGCCGCGCCACCAGATTGGCGACGACTTCGTCCCGCATGTCGGCGATGGTGTCGGCGACGTCGGGCGCCTCCATCAGCTCGATGCGCTGTTCGTAGATCACCTTGCGCTGATCGTTCATCACGTCGTCGAACTTCAGCAGGTTCTTGCGGATTTCGTAGTTGCGCGCCTCGACCTTTTGCTGGGCTTTTTCCAGCGCCTTGTTGATCCAGGAATGGATGATGGCTTCGCCTTCCTTCAGGCCGAGACGCTGGAGCATGCCGTCCATGCGATCGCTGCCGAAGATGCGCATCAAGTCGTCTTCCAGGCTCAGGAAGAACTTGGATGCGCCCGGATCGCCCTGGCGGCCGGCGCGGCCGCGCAGCTGGTTGTCGATGCGCCGGCTCTCGTGACGCTCGGTGCCGATGATGTAGAGGCCGCCCGCCGCGATGACCTTGGCCTTCTCGGCATCCACCTCGGCGCGGATCTGCGCCACCTTCGACTCGAGTTGCGCCTTGTCTTCCAGGCCCGATGTCTCGAACCTCACGCGCATTTCGAAGTTGCCGCCGAGCTGGATGTCCGTGCCGCGGCCGGCCATGTTGGTGGCGATGGTCACCGAGCCGAAGCGGCCCGCTTGCGCCACGATCGCGGCTTCCTGCTCGTGATAGCGCGCGTTCAGCACGCTGTGCGGAATCTTCCGCTTCTTCAGGTTTTCCGCCAGCGACTCGGACTTCTCGATCGACACCGTGCCGACCAGCACCGGCTGGCCGCGCTCGCGGCATTCCTCGATCAGCGCCACGATGGACTCGGTCTTCTCGCGCGCGGTGCGGTACACCTCGTCGTCGTGATCCTCGCGGACGACCTGGACGTTGGTCGGAATCTCGATCACTTCCAGCTTGTAGATGTCGGAAAATTCCTGCGCCTCAGTCATGGCCGTGCCGGTCATGCCGGCGAGCTTCGGATACAGCCGGAAATAATTCTGGAACGTGATCGAGGCCAACGTCTGGTTCTCGCTCTGGATGCTGACGCGCTCTTTCGCCTCCAGCGCCTGGTGCAATCCGTCGGAGTAACGTCGGCCTTCGAGCATGCGGCCGGTGAATTCGTCGACAATCACGACCTTGTCGTCCTTGACCAGATAGTCGGTGTCGCGGCTGAACAGTTTGTGGGCGCGCAGCGCCTGGTTCAGGTGATGCACGATGGTGACGTTCTCGATGTCGTAGAGGTTCCCCTTGATCATCCCGGCGTCGCGCAGCGTTTCCTCGATCTTCTCCACGCCCGGTTCGGTGAAGGACACCGTGCGCGACTTCTCGTCCTTTTCGTAGTCGCCCGGCTCGAGCAGCGGGATAAACTTGTCGACGGCGACATAGAGCTCGGAGGTGTCCTCGGTCGGACCGCTGATGATCAGCGGCGTCCGCGCTTCGTCGATCAGGATGGAGTCGACTTCGTCGACGATCGCGAAGTTGAACGGCCTATGCACCATCGCTTCGATCTGGAACTTCATGTTGTCGCGCAGATAGTCGAAGCCATATTCGTTGTTCGTGCCGTAGGTCACATCGCTGCCGTAGGCCTGCCGCCGCTCGTCGTCGGTCAATCCGTGAACGATGCAGCCGACGCTCAGGCCGAGGAACTTGTAGACGCGTCCCATCCATTCCGCGTCGCGCTGCGCCAGGTAGTCGTTGACGGTAACGACGTGCACGCCCTTGCCTTCGAGCGCGTTGAGATAGACCGGCAGCGTCGCGACCAGCGTCTTGCCTTCGCCGGTCTTCATCTCGGAAATCTTGCCCTGGTGCAGAACCATGCCACCGATGAGCTGGACGTCGAAATGGCGCTGGCCCAGCGTGCGCTTCGCCGCCTCGCGCACCGTGGCGAAGGCTTCGTTTAGAATTTGATCAAGGGTCTCGCCCGCCTTGAGGCGCTCGCGGAGTGTCTCGGTCCGCGCGCGGAGTTCGGCATCGGAAAGCGCCTCGAGCTCGGGCTCGAGCGCATTGATCGCGGCAACCCGCTTGGCATAGCTCTTGACAACGCGTTCGTTCGCGGAACCGAACAGTTTACGAGCGATCGCGCCGATCATCAGAGAACTCCGCCTCGTCGAGCAGGGGATGGCCGGGGGGCCGCGGCCGTGCACGAGAGATAAGGGCGACCCGCCCGTCTGTCAATGTTGGCCCCGCAGAAGGGCTTAAGTCTGTTGTAACAACGCCGCGACCGGGGGGCGGTTCCGCTTGTTCCAATGGCGGAAACGGCTATGCTCGGCCCGCTTAAAGGCACCCCCTCCAGAGGATAAAGGCCCATGCCGTCCAAGCCGCTTCGCGCCGCCGCCACGCTGTCGGGATTGTTTGTCGCACTCGGCATCGCCGCCGGCGCGTTCGCTCAGACCGCGGCCAAACCGGCGTCCGGTGACGATCCGGTGGTTGCGCACTTCACGGGCGGCGAAATCCACCGTTCCGAAGTCGCGGACATCATCAACGGCTTGCCGCAGCAGTATAAGAGCATGCCGGCCGATGCGCTTTTCAGCGCGGTGCTGACCCAGATGGTGGACAGCCGCTTGGAAGTGTCCGCGGCCGACGCCGCCAAGCTCGGCGACGATCCGGAAGTGAAGAAGCGCTTGTCGCAGGCGCGCGATACGGTCCTGCAGCAAAGCTATCTCGTGCGCGAGATCGAAAAAGGCATGACCGATCAGCGTCTGAAGGCCGAATACGACAAGATGCTGAAGGACCGGCCGCCGGTCGAGGAAGTGCACGCGCGGCACATCCTCGTGCCGACCGAGGATGACGCAAAGGCCGTGATCGCCGAACTGCAAAAGGGCGGCGACTTTGCGGCACTGGCGAAGGCGAAGTCCAAGGACGGATCGTCGGCCGAAGGCGGCGACCTCGGCTATTTCACCAAGGATCAGATGGTGCCGGAATTCGCCGAGGCGGCCTTCGGGCTCAAGGCCGGCGAATACACCAAGACGCCGGTGAAGACCCAATTCGGCTGGCATGTGATCAAGGTCGACGACCGGCGCCAGCAGCCGGCGCCGAGCTTCGAGGACAGCAAGGAAGAGCTGAAGGGTGCGGTGGCGCGGCAAATTCAAGGCGACATCGTCAAGACCCTCCGCGCCAAGGCCAATGTGACCATGTTCAACGCCGACGGTTCGCCGATCAAGGAAGACGCCGTTCCCAAGGGTCCGGCGCAGGCGAAATAGTCGGAGGCGGCGAAGGTCGGGGGGACGATGTCGAACAAGACATTGCCGGTGTCGCCGCTTGCGCCGGCGAGAATTGCGGCGTTGCCACCGATCGCCGGCGCACGCATAGCCGTCGCCAATTCGGGAACGCGCTATCAGGGCCGGCCGGACCTGCTCTTGATGTCGTTTGCCGCCGGCACCACGGTCGCCGGTTGCCTGACCAAATCCAGCATGCCGGGGGCGCCGGTCGATTGGTGCCGCCGTGTTCTGCCGGGCGGTGTTGCGCGCGCGCTGGTGGTGAATGCGGGCAATGCCAACGTCTTTACCGGCAAGGCCGGGCGCGCCGCAGTCGATGCTACGGCCAGGGCAGCGGCGCGGCTGATTGGGGCCAAGCCCTCCGAGGTGCTGCTGGCTTCCACCGGCGTGATCGGACAAATCCTGGCGCACGAGAAGATCGTCGCGGCGCTCGAGCCCCTGGCGCCGTCACTGAAAGAAGACGCGTGGCGCGATGCGGCGGAAACCATCCGCACGACGGATACGTTTCCGAAACTCAGCACCGCCACGGCGAAGATCGACGGCGTGACCGTGACGGTGAACGGCATTTGCAAAGGGTCGGGCATGATCGCGCCCGACATGGCGACGATGCTGGCGTTCGTCGCGACCGATGCTGCGCTCCCGGCCGGCGTGCTGCGCAAGCTTCTGACGCAAGCCAACGCCCAATCCTTCAACTGCCTGACCGTGGATGGCGACACCTCAACCAGCGACACATTGCTCCTGTTCGCGACCGGGCAGGCGCAACACAGGCGCGTCGGCAACGCCGCCGATCCGCGCCTGAAGAATTTCCGCGCGGCGCTTGGGCGCGTGACCGCCGACTTGGCGGAGCAGGTCGCCCGCGAC
>DASQHM010000102.1:0-7337 GCA_035632095.1 Candidatus Cybelea sp.
GGTGAGCTCGTCGTAATGCGCCAGCTGCTCGAGGCGCTGCTCGACCGCCTTGCGCGAGGTGACGAGGCGGAGCACGCCGGTGACGCGCTTGAGCTTGCCGTTGAGCGCGGTCGCCGTGCCGCGGTCGTGCACCCAGGCGTAATCGCCGTTGTCGAGGCGGATGCGGTATTCGCAATCGAGTTCGCCGCCGCGCGCGACGTGCGCGGCGAGACGCTGATCGCGCAGCGGCAGATCGTCGGAATGGATGCGCTTGGTCAGCGCCTTGCCGGTCGGCACCATCGACAGCGTCAGGCCGTCGATCGCGCCGTGCCACGTGAAGCGGTCGCCGGCGGCGTCCCATATGTAGGCGACGTCGCCCGCGGCAGCGAGTGCGGCGAGCACTGTGTCTTCGTCAGCCTTGCGCGGTTTTTCCGTCATACGTACTTCGGGTCTCGGGTCGCGGCGTGGCATACCGCGCGCTCCTATAGTCGGTCCGAATTCTGAAAGAACGATTTACGTCCGGAATTCGACACAACTTTTAACAATCCATGAAAGCCGCGGCTCACAAGCATAGCGTACCGCGCCAGCGGCGTCCGGTGTACAGATCGAACACCGTTGTGTCCGGTTTTTGTGACATACGAGGCCGCGAATCGCGGCGCCCGGCCTAGGCGGTCCGGCGTGCTTCGACCGGCGTGTGCGCGGCAAGGAACGGCAGCACGGCGTGGTTGAACTCGCGCGCCATGGTGTGCGGAAACGAGTGACCGCCTTGCGGCAGGAACTTGGCCTCGGCGCCGGGAATGGCGCGGGCGAGCTGCTCGGAGAAATAGGCCGGCGTGACGACGTCGTCCTGGGCGGCGATCACGAGCGTCGGCGTGCGGATGCGGCCGAGATCGGCCGTGCGGTCGAACGCCAGGATCGCGTCGATGCGGCTCATGACGATCTCGGGCGCCGAGAATGTCGCGAGGTGTTGAGCCTCGTATTGGCGGAGCTTCTCGTTGTTCTCGGCGATGTAGTACGACGGATAGAGGAAAAGCGAATTCGCCTGGACGTAACTGGCGGGGCCGAGCTTTTGCAGGATCTCCTTGCGGAGGGCGAACAGGCGACGGAAATAGGCGTCGGCCTTCGGCCAGCTTGCGCAAATGACCATGCTGGCGACGGGCTGCGGATGTTCAATGCCGAGAATCTGCGCGATTGCGCCGCCGGTCGAATGGCCGACGATATGCGCCCGCGCGATGCCGAGCGCGTCGAGCAAGCCGACGACGTCCGCCGCCAGCCGATCGACCGTATAGGAGATGCGGCTGTGATCGCTCTGGCCGACGCCGCGGTGATCAAATGTCACCACGTCGAAGGATTTTTCAAAAACCGGAACCTGCTGACGCCAATAATCGGCGTGGCCGCTAAGGCCGGTGATGAACACCACCGGGTAGCCGCCGCCGGCGCGCTCGTAATACAGATGGCAGTCGCCGACTGAAACCCGCGGCATGGAACTGGAAATTCCTCCTGGCGGCCGCCGGCCGAAACAAGGCGCCGCTGAGGCGCTGGTAACATTCGGGGCAGCCACTGTCAAACCCGCGAGTCGCTGGCTGCTGCGCGGCACACGCATGGATCGCCGAAACGGCCAAGACACAGCATGATCACCACGCAACCGGTGCGTGCCACGTATCATCGCGGCATCACTTCTCCCCGACAAATTATCCACCGTGGCGCGCTTCGCGGCTCAACTATCGTTTGCCAAACATCGGCGGCATGCTATGAGAGATTGCCTGCCCGGACGGCGGCTGCATTCCATCAACACCGCCGTTCCTGTCCATTCTTCCCGCGCCGTCGTCATCCGGCGGCCGTTCCAGTCAATCGGTGAACACAGGGGACCAAGATGTCTTCTGCGACGGCGAATACCGCGCGCATGATCGCCAAGCTCCTGGCGGAGCGGCCGATAGCGCAACAGGAAATTCCGCAATTGATCGATGCCGTGCATCGCACGCTGGCCGGTCTCGACGGCACACGTCCGGCGCCGGCAGCCACGCCGCAAAACGGCCAGGCGGCGCCCGTCTTGGACAATCCCGCTCCCAAGCGCCACGGCCGCAAGCCGCGCGCCGCCGCCGAGCCGGTGACGGTCGCGCCGGTGGAGGCGAAATCGGCGCCCGCGCTGACGCCGACGCCGACGCCGACGCTGCTGCGCCGTGCCGAGGTCAAAGAGAAAGAGCCGGTCGAGGTTGCGCCGCTGGCGCCGCCGCCCAGCCGCGAGCGCCTGACCCGCGGCGTCGTCCGCTGGTTCGATCCGCAGACCCGCCGCGGCGCGCTGCGCCTGCAAGGCGTCAGCGGCGATCTGCCGTTCGAGCCGCCGCTACTCGAGCGCGGCAACATCACCCGCTTGTTCAAGGGCCAGGAAGTCGAGGCCGAGCTCGGCGGCACGGCCGACGCGCCGCAGCTTGTCGGGTTCCGCCTGCTTTCCGCCGGACCGGCGACGCACATCAATCCCGGCATGGTGCGCGCCCGCCAGCAGAAGCCGGTGATGGTCGAACTGAAGCGCGAGGCGCTGAAGCGCGCCGCCGCGCGCGACGCCGCCGAGGCGCTGCTGCCCGACCGGCGCGATTGAACACCGGCGGCGCGGCGGGACACGCATGCCGGAGATCGCCCTCATCGTCGGCGCCGGCAGCGGCCTGAGCGCCGCCCTCGCCCGGCTCTTTGCCAAGGAAGGCATGCGCGTCACCCTCGCGGCGCGCGATATCCGGAAGCTCGAACCATTGTGCGCCGAAACCGGCGCCCGCGCCTATGCGTGCGACGCGACCAAGCCGGATGACGTCGCGGCGCTGTTCGAACGGGTCGAGGCCGACCTCGGCGCGCCCGACCTCGTGGTCTACAACGCCGGGCGTGCGGTGCGCGGCAGTATCACCGAGGTCGACACCGCAGCCGTACACCAGTCGCTCATGAGCCTCGCTTATGGCGGCTTCCTGGTGGCGCAAGAGGCGGCGCGCGCGATGCTGAAAAAGGGCGGCGGCACGCTGCTCTTCACCGGCGCCTCAGCCAGCGTCAAGGGCTACCCGAGGTCGGCACCCTTCGCCATGGGAAAATTCGCGCTGCGCGGCCTCGCCCAGGCCCTCGCCCGCGAGCTGCAACCGCAGAATATCCATGTCGGCCACATCGTGATCGACGGCGCCATCGACCGCGACGGCCATCCGCGCGCCCCCGCACTTGGCGAGGACGGCATGCTCGATCCTGACGCCATTGCGCAGACCTACCTGCAACTGCACCGGCAGCCCCGCAGCGCGTGGAGCTGGGAGATCGAACTGCGGCCTTGGCGCGAGACGTTTTGAGCCACGTCCGGCGGGCGCTATGATGCCGCCATGCTGAAGCGCGAACAGAACGAGCTCCTGACGCGCACCGGTCCCGGCACCGCGATGGGTCTGATGTTCCGCAGCTATTGGCTGCCGGCGTTGCTCGAGGAGGAGCTGTCGGAAAACGATTGCCCGCCGGTGCGCATCCAGCTGCTCGGCGAGCGATTGCTGGCGCTGCGTGACAGCGGCGGGCGTCTCAGCCTGATTGACGAGTTCTGCGCACATCGCCGCGCGTCGCTGTGGTTCGGGCGCAACGAGGCGGGCGGCATCCGCTGCGCCTATCATGGCTGGAAATACGACGTCACCGGGCAATGCGTCGAGGTGCCATCCGAGCCTGAGAGCGGGTTCTGCAAGCGCATCAAGTTGACCGCGTATCCGCTGATCGCGCGCGGCGGCATCCTGTGGACCTACATGGGACCTGCAGAGAAGCAACCGCCACTGCCCGAGTATGAGTTCGCGCTGGTAGCATCCGAACAGCGCTTCATTTCGAAACGTCTACAGGAATGCAATTGGTTGCAGGCGCTCGAAGGCGGCATTGATTCGAGTCACGTGTCGTTCCTGCACCGCGCCACGCTCAACACCGACCCGCTGTTCAAGGGAGCCAGGGCCAACCAATACAACCTCGACGATGCCGAGCCGCATTTCGAGGTCGTCACCGCGCCAGGCGGATTGTTCATCGGCGCGCGGCGCAAGGCGGAAAACGGCAATTGGTACTGGCGCATCACGCCGTGGGTCATGCCGTGCGTCACCATCGTGCCGCCGCGTTCCGATTACCCGGTGCACGGCCACTTCTGGATCCCGATCGACGACGAGAATTGCTGGGCGTGGAGCTTCGACTATCACCCGACGCGTGCGCTTGCCAAGGCCGAGGTCGCGGCGATGCGCGACGGCCACGGCGTCCACGTCAAATACTTGCCCGGCACCTACCGGCCGCGGGCCAATAAGGACAACGACTATTTGATGGATCGCGCGGCGCAGAAAGCCGGCCGCAGCTTCAGCGGCGTTGAAGGTATCGCCATGCAAGATGCCAGCCTGCAGGAGAGCATGGGACCGATCGTCGACCGCAGCCGCGAAAACCTTGTCTCGACAGACAACGGCATCATCATGGCCCGCAATCGCCTGCTCACGGCGGTCAAGGCGCTTACCGAACAGGGGACTGCACCGCCGGGCGTCGACCCGGCGCACCACCATGTGAGATCGGCGGCGGTGATCTTACCGGATGCGAAAGCGTTCTTGCCGGCGGCGGCCGAAGCGCTGTCAGCGCGCCTCGGGATGCCATACGCCTCTGTATAGCGGCGCTATGCGCTGACGCGCTCGCACTCGAGCATCACGGTTGACGTCAACACCCGACCCTGCGGCCCAGGCTCCGGCAAGGCCAAATTGAGATAGCGAACATGTCGGTCGTCGATCGTACCGATCAACTCGTTGTAGTTGGGCCCGTCGCGCCGGGTGCGAAGAATTCGTGCGTGCACCATCATCGCGTAATCGGTATCGGCACGCGCGAGAACATTCACCCCAACCAACAGCGACGTGTCAAAACCAAATCCGGTCGCAACATGGTGCGAGACAACTTCGTCGTGATTGACGCCGAAAAGATTGCTCGTTGTGAACGCGCCGAGTCTTGCCGCGGCGTGAATCAACTGTTGCGGCGTCTGGTGGTAGACGGACATCAATTCAACGAGCAATGGATCGGAAATTTGTTGAAGCGGTAACGCGTTCACTCTCCATGGGCGCCGCGTAACGCGCAAAATGAATGCGATGCGCGCAATTGCCGTCGCCGCCGCGTCGGCGCTCGTATGATTGGCCTCGATCCACTGCCGATCCATATGAACCAGGCGGCGAACGTGCCTGATACGGTCGGCACACTCATCAAGCCACTCCTGGATGCGTTCAGCCGCGAGCGGCGCGACGCGGCGACCATCGTGGCGGATGACCACAGTGCGATCGGCGCGCTCGGTAACCGCAATCCATCCCAGAACACGCATTGCATACGCGGCCAAATCACCTGAGCCCTGCGGCAAGCCCAAATTCGTACGGACGTAAGCCGAATGTCCTGAAGTCGCGACCGCCATCTCTCCGTCAGCGGTGATCCAGCTGTGACGATCGCCGCCGTCGGAGTCGGTGGTCTGGAGCTGTCGCATGAGTGCGCGAATCAACTCAAGCGCCTTCTCCTCGGTTCCAACCTGCGCGCTGTCGGTCGGCAGAAGATCCTGAAAGATATCGCGCAAGAAGGCGGTGTCGCCACGATCCACCAGATAGCGGGCAATACGAAAGAGATCGTCACCGGCGATCCGTGTCTCGCCTCGCCACCAACGTGTGACGGTGTTCTCCGCACGTCCGATCGCACCCGCGATCTGCTTGAGATGCAGGGGCGCATTCGGAAATAGGCGCCGCCGCAGCGCCTCCTGAAACCTCGACTGAAAGCCCCCCATCCGCGCTTCCAAAGTTGTCAAGCGGGACACCAGACCTGTCCCGAATATTACGCATTTTTATCGAACATGCATACTCTCGCATATCAATCAAGCCAACTGCGACCTGCCGCCGATGCCCCGCCCAAAAGCGCCGTTGGCCGTCCTGGCTTGCGACATTTTGCACGAACTGATCGCGATTTACCGGCCTCATCGGGCTGGAGTCCCTATCGAGCGTCGGTCCAACCGGCGGCAAAGGTGCGTCCCGCGCCGCCAGGCAACCGTCAAGCATCATGTCCTCGCTGACCGCCACCCCACTACTGATTGGCGATGCGCTGCTGCGCCGTCTTTACCAATACTGGGATCACGAACGCGGCAATCATTCGATGCCGACGCGAGATAGCGTCGATCCAATCAAGATGCGGTACATCCTCGGCCATTTGGCGTTGGTCGACGTCATTTCCGCCCCAAAAGGTTTCCGCATCCGCCTCCACGGGACCGAGCTGGTGTCGCGGCTGGGAGCCGATTTTACCGGCAAGACACTTGATGAGTTGCCACTCCCGGATTTGCGGAAACATGCGTTGAAGTGGTTCGCCGACGTCGTCGAACGCCGAGCACCGATTCACGAACAGATCGATGAAATCGTTGATGGCTTCGCCCGCCACTTCGACGTTCTTGTCCTGCCGTACTCGATGCACAAAACAGCCGTCGACTTGCTGCTCGTAGCCATACGGTGTCGGGCGCCAGATCCGGCAGGGCGTCTGTCGTCCGCTCACCGGTGAAAATTATGAAACGCACGATTTTCGCAGCGGCCACGAGCCGAAATTCGCGAACTGGATCGGCTCCATCCGATGTCCCAACCTTGGAGCGCGCACGAATGGTCGGCGCAGCATCCCGCGGCCGAAAGCCGAATGGGAGCACAACACAACACGGCTGATGAGGCTACAAAACCATGCATGACGGTGGCCACGTTCCTGCTAGCGATATGCGGCTCGTCCGCAATGAGTTTCGCGATTTCGTCGATGAATTCTTTCCTGACGAGAGATTCTCGTTCGATCGCATCCATACGGTTGGCGCGACGCTCATTCCGCCGCTCTTAAGGTCGCTTGAATCGCAAGGGCTTCGGCTTGTCGTAAGTCGCAATCTAGCCAGCGCCGATTGGCTTTATCGGGCGAGCGCTGGGCGCATGAAGCGACTGATTCAGACCAACGACTTGCGCTTTCACCCGAACGCCACGCCCAACGATACCGTCGTTATGGCGCTCTTCCACGATAACGAACCGCGGGGATGCATCGCGTCTCGCCTAATTTGGTGCGAGCAAAGCTTGGCGGAAGAAATGGAAAGCGGGCGATTCTGGGTGATGCATCCGCCAACGATGTGGCAAGACCCCGACAAATGCGTCGTTCGCGCCAATATCGCCAAGACGATCAAAGCATGTCACGTCGTCTGCACGGGATCGGTCTACTTGGCGCAGGGTGTGACGGGCGGCCATACGCTTGCGGCGATGTTACGGTTGCACCATCTATGGATTCTTTGCCACTGGCGTTGGTCGTGGCTCGTTGCCATCATCGAAGGGTCGCTTGTGCGCCGCCACGCCTTCGACATCTATGGTATG
>DASQHM010000103.1:0-5028 GCA_035632095.1 Candidatus Cybelea sp.
CGCGAGCAGCGCCGGGCCGGCGCGGCCTTGCTGCGCCGCAGCCACCTTCCAGGCGAGGTTGTGCGCGTCCTCGATGCCGGAGTTGAGACCGCGCACACCGAAAATCGGCACCAGATGCGCCGCGTCGCCCGCGAACAGCACGCGGCCGTGCACATAATCGGCGAGCGTGAGGCAATGGGCGCGGTAGAGGCTGCGCCAATGCAATCGCCAGGGCGCGTGTTCGCCGATCATCGCCAGATGGCTCCGGATGCGGGCGATGACGTTGTCTTCGCGCAGCGCCTCGTCCGGGTCTTCGTCGTCGCGCAGTTGATAGTCCACGCGCCAGATGTGGTCGGGCTGGACGTGGATGATGACCGTCGAGCCCGGGTTCGACGGCGGATCGAACCAGACGCGGCGTTCCACAGCCCGGTCGGACTCGATCTCGATGTCGGCAATCAAATAGCGGCCCTCGTAGGATGTGCCCTCGAGGGCGAGACCGAGAGCTTCCCGCACGGTCGAGCGCGCGCCATCGCAGGCGATCACGTAGGCCGCGTCGATCCGCGAGCGCTTCCCGTCATGGTCGACCTCGAGGGTGACCTTGCCGTCGCGCTGTTCCAGGCCGGTCACGCGCGCGTTCCAGCGCAAGGCGCCGCCGGCTTCGACGAAAACATCTGCCAGAAATTGCTCGGTGTAGAACTGCTGCAGATTGACGAACGGCGGGTGGCGGTCGCCGGGACCGTGGGCCAACGCCAGATCGAAGACCTTGTGGCGGCGCCAGTAGCTTTGTCCGCGATGCCAGCCGAGACCCTTCGCGGCGATGGCCGGAACCCGCAGCCGATCGTAGATTTCCAGGCTGCGCCGCGAAATGCAGATGGCGCGGCTCGACCAGGTGATCTCGGGCTTGGCTTCGAGAACGATGGGCGGCACGCCGCGGCGCTGCAAATCGATTGCCGCGGTGAGCCCGACGGGCCCGCCGCCCACGATCACCACCGGCAATGCACCGGCCACTCCGCTCATGAAGCAGAGCCGGGTCGGCGAGGCCGGTTCGGCGGCTGAGACTGATCCAGCGTCTTGTAGAACATGGTGGTCTCGCCGAGGTGCCCGTCCGGCTTGAAGGCGTGACCGGGAACCCTGCCGATCTCGGTCCAGCCACAACTACGGTAGAGCATATCGCCGGCGCTGCCGCTCTCGGTGTCAAGCAACAACAGCGAGCGGCCGGACGCGCGGGCCGCGTCCTCGGCCGCGGCGAGGAGGCGACGGCCGAGGCCCCTGCGGCGGAGCGAGGAGAGAACCAGCATCTTGCCGATCTCGGCGCGATGCGGTGCGTTGGGCTGCTGGGCCAACGTGACGATCACCGTCGCCACCAGGCGCTCGCCGTCGTCGCCGACGATGAGTCGCTTCTCGCCGCTGGCGATGCCCGGAATCTGGCTGCGCCAGAACGCGCGTCCCTCGCCGCGCGAGAACCCGGCCATGAAGTGGACCGAGGCGCCGAACGCCACTGCGTCCACCAGAACGGCGGAGAGCTCATCCAGCCGCGCCTCGGTCTCGGCCGCATCGAGAGCGCGGATCGCTATGCGCGTGGGCGCCGCGGCAGGCCACGTCATGGCCTTGGCGCCACATGGCTGATGACGACCGCATAGCGGATCGGCCGCCGGGTCGGGTTTCGGAACAGAACCGGCCGGTCGAATCGCATGAAGAGGCAATCACCCTTCTCGAGCCTGAAGGTCTCATCGCCGAGCGCCAACTCCAGCGTGCCGTCGAGCACCCAAATGTGCTGGTCCGCGCCGGCAAGGCGCTGGCTGTCGAAGGCGACGCTGCCGCCGGGCGGAAACTCGACCTCGACGATGTCGACCGGAGAACCGGTTCCGGGAGGCGAGATGTTTCGCCTCAGATAATGGGTCGCGGGATCGCGCCAGGTCGGCTGATCGGAGCGGCGCGAGAGCGGGCTGACCGGTTTCTCGGTTGCGGCGAACAGCACGGAGAGGGTGATGCCGAGGCCGCCGCATATCTTGCCCAAGAGCTGCGCGGTGGGACTCGATTCGCCTCGCTCGATGCGCGACAGCATGGCCCGGCTGACGTTGGCCGAACGGGCAAGGCCATCCAGCGTCAGGCTCCGCTCGGCGCGGAGTTCGCGGACGCGTGCGCCGATGCGGCCGTCGATGTTGGCTTCGGGCAAACTCATATAAGCATCTTACATTCCATTATATTGGAATGCCAGTCCGGACCCTTCAGCCGACCTCCAGCGCCTTCACGCCCGGGAGCTCTTTGCCCTCCAGCCACTCCAGGAAGGCGCCGCCGGCGGTGGAGACATAGGAGAATTCGTCCGCCACGCCCGCGTGGCGCAGCGCCGCCACCGTATCGCCGCCGCCGGCGACCGTGAGCAGCTTGCCCGAGGCCGTGAGCGCCGCGGCGGTTCGCGCCACCGTGACCGTGCCGGCGTCGAAGGGCGGGGTCTCGAAAGCGCCGAGCGGGCCGTTCCACACCAGAGTGCGGCATTCGGCGAGCAGGGTGCCGAGGCGCGCCGCCGCAGCCGGGCCGATGTCGAGGATGATCTGATCGGCGGCCACCTTGTCCGCCGGCACCACCTTGCTCGGCGCGCCGGGCCGCAATTCGCGCGCGGCCACCACGTCGTCGGGCAGCACGATGGTGCAGCCCATGATGCTCGCCTTGCCCAGAATGTCGCGCGCCAAGCCGGCGAGGTCGCGCTCGCACAGGCTCTTGCCGACCTCGAGGCCTTGCGCGAACAGGAACGTGTTCGCCATGCCGCCGCCGATGATGAGCCGGTCGACCTTGCCGATCAGGTTGCCGAGCAGTTCCAATTTGGTGGAGACCTTGGCGCCGCCGATCAGCGCCGCCACCGGGCGTTCGGGCTGCTCCAACGCCGCCTGCAGATGCTTCAGCTCCACTTCCATGTTGCGCCCGGCCGCGCACGGCAGCAGATGCGCCAAGGCTTCCGTCGAGACATGGGCCCGATGGGCGCAGGAGAAGGCGTCGTTTACGTAGATGTCGCCGAGCGCGGCCATGCGCTTGGCGAAGGCCATGTCGTTCGCCTCTTCCTCGGCATGGAAGCGCGTGTTCTCGAGCAGCGCCACGTCGCCGGGCTTCAATCCGTCGATCACGCTCTTCGCCTTGTCGCCGACGCAATCCTCGGCGAAGCGCACGGCGTGGCCGAGCGCCGTCGCCAGCACGGCGCCGACCGGGCGCAGCGACAGGTCGGGCTCAGGCCTGCCGTCCGGCCGGCCGAAATGGGAAAGCACGACGACCTTGGCGCCCTTGCGCGAGAGTTCGTGCAAGGTCGGCAGCACGCGCGAAATGCGCAGATCGTCGGTGACCTTGCCGCCCTTCATCGGCACGTTCAGGTCGACGCGCACCAGCACGCGTTTGCCGGCGACGTCAATCTGGTCGAGGGTGCGGAAGGCGCTCATGGAGGGTTCGATCCGCTTAGGGCAACAACCTCACCCTGAGCCTGTCGAAGGGTGAGGTCCTCATGCTTCGACAAGCTCAGCATGAGGGTGACATCGTCAGCCGAGTTTGCCGATGGCGACCGCCGTGTCGATCATGCGGTTGGAAAAGCCCCATTCGTTGTCGTACCACGACAACACGCGCACCAGCTTGCCCTCGATCACCTGGGTTTGGGTCAGGTCGAAGATCGAGCTGGCCGGATCGTGATTGAAGTCGATGGAGACCAGCGGCGCGTCAGAGGTGGCGAGCACGCCCTTGAGCCGGTTCGACGCGGCGCGCTTGATGGCCTCGTTGATTTCCTTGACGTCGGTCTTGCGCTTGGCGGTGAACACCAGGTCGATCATGGAGACGTTCGGCGTCGGCACCCGGATCGCCGTGCCGTCGAGCTTGCCCTTCAGCTCGGGCAGCACCAATCCGACGGCGCGCGCGGCGCCGGTGGACGTCGGCACGATGGAGAGCGCGGCGGCGCGGGCGCGGCGCAGATCCTTGTGCAGCGTGTCCTGGGTCGGCTGGTCGCTGGTATAGGCGTGGATCGTGGTCATGTAGCCCTGCTCGATGCCGACGGCCTCGTGCAGCACTTGCGCGACCGGAGCCAGGCAGTTGGTCGTGCACGATGCGTTGGAGACGACTGTGTGCGCCTTCTGCAGCTTGTCGTGGTTCACGCCGTAGACGACGGTGAGGTCGACCTCGTCCGCCGGCGCGGAGATCAGCACGCGCTTGGCGCCGGCTTCCAGATGCTTCGAGGCGGAAGCCTTGCTGGTGAAGATGCCGGTGCATTCCAGCGCCACGTCGACCTTCAGCGCCTTCCACGGCAGCTTGGCCGGATCGCGCTCGGCGGTCACCTTGATCGGGCCGCGGCCGATGTCGATCCAATCCGGCCCGGATTTCACCTCGCCGTTGAAGCGGCCGTGCACCGAATCGTGACGCAGCAGATGCGCATTGGTTTCTACGGGCCCCAAATCGTTGATGCCGACGACTTCCACGTCCTTGCGTCCCGACTCGTGCACCGCCCGAAGCACCAAACGGCCGATGCGGCCGAATCCGTTGATGGCGACGCGAATGGCCATTGATCTCCTCCGAAGCCCTGGCTCGATACCGGCTCTGCGCGGCCCGTTATTAAAGGCAATCGCCTAGGCTGGCAAGCGAGCGACAGGGTTAATTCGGAGCAACGCAGCGGTGCGTTTTCGGAAGCTGCGCCGGCGGAAGCGTCAGTGGCGCGCCAGGTAGGTGTCGCGGAGCACACGCGTTTCCAGATCGGCCTCGTCGAGACGATGCTTGACCACATCGCCGATGCTGACGATGCCGACGAGCGCGCCGTCCTCGACCACGGGAATATGCCGAATGCGCCTCTCGGTCATCACATGCATGATGCGGGTGACGCTATCCTCGCGCCCGCAGGTGACCACGGCGCGGGTCATCACATCCTCGGCCTTGAGCGACATGGCAGTCGCGCCGTGATGGGCCAAGGCTTCGATGACGTGGCGTTCGGACAGAAGCCCTAACAGGTGGCGGCCGTCCGCGCTGACCACCACGGCGCCGATGTCTTTGGCGCGCAACCACTGGCACACGCGCGCCAAGGGCGTATCG
>DASQHM010000104.1:0-24536 GCA_035632095.1 Candidatus Cybelea sp.
ATATCAAGAGCTCGCGCGCCCAAATCAACTGGCTCGCCAGCCCTTGTGAGCAGTCTCTCATTCGCTACCAGGCTAAAAGGACCGAATGAAATGACATCTCGGCTCTGCGCTCTCAGCGTCATCATCGGCGCGCTCCGTGTCGTTAGCCGTCGCTGTTACCTTGTTCCGTGGGTTTCCGACCCACGAGTGGCTCAGTCCCTCAATCAAGGATGGATCGGAGAAGAGCGGTGGTTTGTGCAATCGCGCCTCGGGCCGCGGGAGTGTCGGCCAAGGCATTGAGCAGAACAAAATCGTGAATCGTGCCATTATATCTTATGGAGGTGACACGTACCCCCGCGCGAGCCAGCTTGCGCGCGTAGCACTCGCCCTCATCACGAAGCACGTCGTTCTCAGCTACGATGATCAGCGCGTCCGGAAGGCCCGTCAGCTGGTCAATCGAAGCATTGAGTGGTGCCGCAGTGATCCGACTGCGCGGGGCGAGATCGGGAAGGTAGGCGTTCCAGAACGATTCCATGGCTTGCTTGGTCAGCCATGGACCGTTTGCGAACGAGGTGTAGGACCCGGTGTCGAACGTCGAGCTGACAGCTGGATAGAACAACACCTGCACGTCAATCTTGGGGCCGCGACGATGTTTCGCCATGAGCGTGACAGCGGCAGCCATGTTGCCGCCGACCCCGTCACCAGCGATGGCGAAACGCGTGGGATCGATGCCCAAACGCCCGCCATGTTCCACAAGGTATTTGGTGACGGCATAAATCTGCTCGATTGCGATGGGATATCTTGCTTCTGGCGAGCGAGCATAATCGACAAAGAACAGCGTAACATGTGCACCGACGGCGATCTCCCGAATCAAGCGGTCGTGCGTCTCCCTGTCGCCGAAGATCCAACCGCCGCCGTGGACGTATACCAATCCGGGTAACGTTTCACCTGCCCTCTCTGGTCGAACGATGCGAATTGGCACCGATCCGGCGGACTCGGTCGCAATCACCATATCCTGCAAACGCGCGGCTGGCTTTCCGATGTCCCCCGATTGGATATCCGCCAGGAACCGTCGCGCGTCATCGGGAGACAGCTCCGCCATCGTCGGTCCATCAGCGATCTTATCGGCAAACTGCTGTGTCAGGGGCTCGAGCAACGGTGCGTCGGCCGTATTCGCTGGTGTGGCTTTCGCAGGCATCGACATCCATCCGAGAAGGAGCGTATGCCAGCCATCTTGAGAGCTCCCACGATGAAGCGCTAACCAAACGTTGTGAATTCCTGCGAAACGTCGGAAGTGGGCGTGAAACGGACCCAGAAAATGTTGTTGATTTTCGTTAAATCTCAGTAGGGGCGTGAAACTGCCTGCCGTGGATCCTGTTCCCGCTAGCGATGTCCCGACAGGCCTTCCAACAGATTCTTCGCGACCCTGAGATCGTTGGTTTCGTAGCCTTCGCTGAAGCGACCATAGACCGGTAAGAGCAACTCGTACGCTTCGCCAATCCTCCCCTGTCCCTGCCAGATACTACGTCCGGCAGTATTGATGATGAAGGCCGCCTAGGATTGGCCGCGCGGCGATATGGCCGAAGTGCAGCATCGGGCGATGGATCGGAGCATCCTTGGCTAGGGCGAGATGGGTCCGCACCTCGTTGTAGTAGGTGGCATATGCCCTGAGTATTCGGCGGAGGTGGGCTTCGCCAAGGACGAGGATGTGATCGAGGCATTCTCGCCGGATCGAGCCGATCAGCCTCTCCGCATGCCCGTTCTGCCAGGGTGACCGAGGCGCCGTCGGTCGATCTCGTATTCCCATCGCCCGCATGCGTCGGCTGACCGCTTGTCCGAAACAAGCGTCCCGATCCCGGATGAGATAGGCGGGTGCTTCCTCCCACGGGAAAGCCTGGGAGATTTGGCGGGCAATCCATTCTGCAGTCGGGTGGTCGGTGACACCGATTGATACAAGGCGCCGGCGTTCGTGCTTGAGAATGATCAAGGCGAACAGCAACCGGAAGCCAACCGTCGGCACGATCAGGAAGTCCATCGCGGCAATGCCGGCTGCATGGTTGTGAAGGAATGTTTTCCAGGTCTGCGATGGCCTTCGGCCGCCCTTCCCCATGTACTTGGCGACTGTTGACTGCGCCACCTCGATCCCGAGCTTCAGCAGTTCGCCGTGGACGCGCGGCGCGCCCCAGAGCGGGTTGGCCAAGCTCATATCCCGGATCAGTTGGCGCAGTTCCCGCGGGATGCTGGGTCGGCCGCCCGGCGAACGCGACTTCCAGCGCCAGTAGAGGCGAAATCCGAGGCGGTGCCAGCGCAATACCGTCTCGGGTTTGACGATCGTGATCGCATTGCGGATCGACGGAAAGCCCCATAACAGCCAGACGAAAATCAGTCGGTCGACCACCGTCAGTCGCAGCTTCGAGGGTGCGCGTCGATGCAGCACGTTCAATTGATGCCGCAGCACGACGATCTCAGCTTCAAGCCGGGATTTCGACGTGAACAGTGCGACCAGGACGTGGCCGAGCAGCCTCAATATGGCGACCATCGAGCGCTAGATTACTCAATCTCGCAGGCTGTGCCAGTCGGATGAGGTTTTCGGCAAAGACAGGTCAGCGCCGCGCGGTGAGCAAACAGCGCGCGATGCTGAAAACCCTGATGGCCAAGGCGCTGCAGGGCGACCTGCGCGCCGTCGCCAAGCTGGTCGATCTGACCCTGCGCCTGATCGCCGAGACCGATGCCAACGCCACGACGGCCGAGCTTGCCGCCGAGGATCAAGCCCTCATCGCACGCTATGAGGCGCGTCTGCGCGACCGCCTCAATGTCACACAGGAGCCGAAGCCATGACACAGTCCCAACGCACCCTCGATCTTGCCCTCCGGAACGACCTGGCGTGCTTCATCGAAAGAACCTTCCGGGAGGTCGACCCCGGCACGCCCTATCATCACAACTGGCATATCGACTGCATCGCCTGGCATCTCGAGCAATGCTACCGGGGCACGATCAAGCGGCTGATCATCACCTTGCCGCCGCGTCATCTCAAATCGATCTGCGCAACGGTCGCCTTCCCGGCCTGGGTGCTGGGCCAGGCGCCGGGCAAGCGGATCATCTGCGCCAGCTATTCGGGCGAGCTCAGCGAAACCCTGGCGGGCCAGGGTCGCACGGTGATGAAGAGCGCGTGGTACCAGCGCATATTCCCCAATACCAGGATCGCCCGCGGTCGCGACACCGCGCGCGAGATCGGCACCACGGAACGCGGCGTGCGGCTGGCAACCTCGGTCGAAGGCAGCCTCACCGGGCTCGGCGGCGATATCCTGATCATCGACGACCCGATCAAGCCCGACGACGCCTTGTCCGCCGCGGAACGCAGGAAGGCCAATGGCTGGTACGACAGCACGCTCCGCACCCGGCTCAACAACCAGGAAGAGGGCGTCATCATCCTGGTGATGCAGCGGGTGCATCTGAACGACCTTGCGGGTCATTTGTTGACCAAGCATGGCTGGCAGATGCTGGACATACCGGCCATTGCCGAACAGGACTGCCGCTATCGCACCGGCGATAACAGCTGGCACGAGCGCAAGGCCGGCGATGTGCTCGAGCCGGAGCGCACCAGCCGGGAGACCCTGGAGGAGATCCGAGGCGATCTCGGCAGCTACCATTTTGCCGCCCAGTATCAGCAGCGACCGGTGCCGCTCGAAGGCAACATCATCAAGCGCAGCTGGCTCAGGACCTATGAGCGTTTGCCGGAGCGCATGAATGGCATCGTGCAAAGCTGGGACACGGCATCGGGCACGGCCACGACCAGCAACTATTCGGTCTGCACCACCTGGGCGGTCAGGGGTGGCGAATACTATCTGATCGATGTTTTGCGCGAGCGCCTCGACTATCCGGATCTCAAACGGAAGGTCATGAGCGAAGCCGACCGGCACCGGGCCGATGTCGTGCTGATCGAATACGCCAGTAGTGGCCAATCCCTGATTCAGGAATTGCGACCATCGCGTGCTCTGTCGGTGATTGGTGTCACGCCCGACCGCGACAAGGAGACCCGCATCGCGCGTCACTCGGCCAAGTTCGAGGCCGGCCAGGTGTTCCTGCCGGCGCAAGCGCCGTGGCGCGACGCGTTCATACACGAGCTGCTCGCCTTCCCCGGCGGCCTCTATGACGACCAAGTGGACAGCGTGACGCAGTTCCTGCACTGGATCAGCAGCCGGCGCGGCAACCTGCGACCGCAGCAGCGGCCCAATCGGCCCCGCCCGCAGGGCCGCCCGCGCCCCCAAGGTCCTGTTGCCGCCGCGCCGCGGCGGCTGCGGCGTTTCCTCGATCCGGACGATCCAACCACCCACATGCTGCTTGGCACCGGATCGGGCCGTCTTATCGGCTAGTGGAAAACAGCCTTGGTGCGGCAAAGCAGGCATGGATGGAGCGGCCAAAAGCTCCGTCCGCGCTCCTTGCCGATCCCGAAAATCGCTGCCTTGCGGCGCTGCCTGTTGGCGCCCCAGGGGAGACCGGCAGGCGTGAACGGAACCCGAGCAACAAAATGATCGGCCACGGCCAAACAAAGCCATGGAATGATCCTGCTTTCGCTTGATGTCTCCGCCAAGGCAAGCGTGCATGGGCTGTCGGCATTGACGCCGACACAGCGCAACACCACGGAGATGCCGATGACCAAGCGCAAGACCAAGGCAGCCAAGAGCGCCAACAAAACCCGCGCGCACGCGCCCCGGACGACCAACCGGAAGACGGGAAGCCCGGAGGCGAGCCACACCACCTCTCACAGCGAATCGCAGGCCGCCAAATCGACCAAGCAAGCCCACATGATCGCGCTGCTGCGCCGGCCGGAGGGGGTCAGCATCGCCGAGATCGGCAAACACCTGGATTGGCAGCTGCACACGGTCCGCGGCGTGCTTTCTGCGGTGGTGAAGAAGAAGCTCGGCCTCGTTGTCACCTCGGAGAAATCCGCCGAGGGCCCACGGCGCTACCGGCTGCAATAGCCGGTTACATTGAAGGAGCGCAAGTGGAAGCTATGAAAGGAGGAGCCGAGCATGATCGCGACCAACCCCGAGATTGCTGCCCTCGAAGCCCTGCCCTCAGCGGATCTGCGTTCTCGCTGGCGGCAGGTTTTCGGCCAGGCACCGCCCCATAAGGCGAGCCGCGAGATCCTGCTCCTTGGCCTCGCCTACCGGCTACAAGAAAAGGCCAGCGGCGGACTAACTGCCAGCACGCGTCAGCGCCTGGAGCGATTGGCGCGAACCATCCGCAAGGACCCCGACAGCGCTCTTGGCAATGTCGTTTCGATCAAGCCTGGCACGCGGTTGCTGCGCCAGTGGCGCGGCGAGCAGCACGAGGTCACCGTCCTGGACGATGGCTTCATCTGGAAGGGCAAACGTCATGCCAGCTTGTCCGCGATCGCTCGGACGATCACCGGCACCCGGTGGAACGGCTGGACGTTCTTCGGCCTAAAGCAGGCGGCGCAAGGCCCTCGCCGCGCGCCATCGATCACGGAGACGCCCGATGGCACCGCGACCGCCTAAACAGCTCCGTTGCGCCATCTATACCCGGAAGTCTTCCGAAGAAGGGCTGGAGCAGAGCTTCAATTCGCTCGATGCCCAACGCGAGGCTTGCGAGGCCTTCATCCGCAGCCAGCGGCATGAGGGCTGGATCATCGCCGATGCCCTCTATGACGATGGCGGTTTCTCCGGCGGCACCATGGAGCGCCCCGCGCTGCAGCGGCTGCTCACCGACATCGGCAGCGGGCGGATCAACGTCGTCGTGGTCTATAAGGTCGATCGCTTGACCCGGTCCCTGACCGACTTCGCCAAGATCGTCGAGACCTTCGATCGCCAGGGGGTTTCCTTCGTCTCGGTCACCCAGCAGTTCAACACCACCTCGTCCATGGGCCGGCTGACCCTGAACGTGCTGCTGTCCTTCGCCCAGTTCGAGCGTGAGGTCACGGGCGAGCGCATCCGCGACAAGATCGCCGCCTCGCGCCGCAAGGGCATGTGGATGGGCGGGGTGGTGCCGCTCGGCTATGACGTGCAAGATCGCAAACTGGTGGTGAACCAAGCGGAAGCCGACTCGGTGCGCCAAATCTTCAGCAAATATGTCGAACTCGGCAACGTCAGCCGTCTTCGAACCTGGCTCGATGATGCCGGCCTCACCAGCAAGGTGAGGCCCGAGGCCACAGGGAAACATCGTGGTGGCCGGCCATTCTCACGCGGCGCGCTCTACACCCTGCTGCGGAACCGGGTCTATCTCGGCCAGGCCGTGCACAAAGGCGAGGTCCATGCCGGTGAACACCAAACCATTGTCGACCCCGACCTTTGGCAAGCGGCTCAGACGTTGCTCGACGCAAATCGCCAAGCGAGGTCAGATGGAGATCGTGCGCTAGAGCCTAGCCTGCTCGTCGGTCTGCTGCATGATAACAGCGGGCGGCGGCTGACGCCCTCGCATGCGGTGAAGGGTAGCAAACGTTATCGCTACTACGTCAGCGCAGGAGAGTCGAAAAACAAAAGCATTGTCCGCTTACCCGCGCACGAGATCGAGTACGTGGTTTGCCAGGGCATCGTCAACTTCCTCACGTCCGCAAGCAATTTATCCGAGCGGCTTACGCTCAACGCCAACTCTGTGTTGGCTCAGCACCGCCTTGAGAAAGTCGCATGCGACCTCGCTGCCAGATTGTCGAACGCCAGTCCCGGGGAGCAGCGGATCCTGCTACGTGCCTTGCTCAGCGATGTCATGGTGACCCCCGATCGGGTTGACATCCAGATATCCCAGGAACGACTCCTTGAGCAGCTCGGCGCCAAACATGAAGTGGTGCCGATTCATGCGGACGACCACCAGTTTGACCTCATCAGCATCTCTGTGCCGGCGCGTCTGTTGCGCTGCGTCGGCGAGAACCGCATGGTACTTCCCGACGACGCACCGGCGACTGGCAGCCGCAAGCCGAACGCGTCGCTGATCAAGTCCCTCGCGCGTGCGCATGACTGGAAACGTCGATTCCTGTCTGGCAAGCACGCGTCATTGCTGGCACTCGCAGAAGCCGAAGGGTTTTCGCAACGCTACGTCAGTCAAATGCTCCGCCTGGCCTTCCTCGCGCCCAACATCGTCGAAGCCATCCTCGAAGGACGGCAGCCTGTCACTCTCAGCGTTGAACGAGTAATGCAGGACGTGCCGCCGGATTGGAATCAGCAGAGCCAAATATTCGGCTTCAACTGATCGTCCCGCATAAACCACCACTTCGTTACACGGCGCTGCGACATTGACGCCGCGCAGGTGACCTGACCGCATGCGTTCGATGCCGACCTTCATTGCGGCATATCGAATTCGGCCGCCGCTCCGCGAACCGGAGCATTCAGCAAACCGAGCCTTGGACCGGGCCTCGGGAGAAAAATGACTCAATGGCGCTAAGAATCCGGAGATTTGCAAGCAGAGAATCCGATGGGAGAGCCTCCACCGGCGCACAAGGCTTTGAACTCTGGGCCCTCTCCAGCGACGGCCACAAATACCCCGGTTCGCTCCAGACTTTATGGCGGAGGGGATGGGATTCGAACCCACGACACAGTTTCCCGTGAACACGCTTTCCAGGCGTGCGCCTTAAACCACTCGGCCACCCCTCCGCGCGGCGCCTTCGGTCGAAGCGAGCGGACTATAACGGCGGCGCATGCGATTGCAAACCGCGGCCGGCGCGCCGATTCTCTTTGGTAAGACAAGGATTTCCGGCTGGACAGCGGCCCCCCGCCAAGTAAAGTGTCGCCGGTGGTTGCACCTGGAGGTCCGCCATGTGGATCGGCCGGTTTATCGGCTGGCTGCTGCTCGCCCTGGCCGTGATCCTGGCCGGGGCCGAGGCCATGCATTCGCTCGCCGCCGGACATTGGACGCCGACGCCGCTCGGCAAGCTCTGGTACGACTACCACCGCGGCAGCCTGAACCTCACCCAGGCGATCACGCAGCGCTACATCTGGGCGCCGCTCTGGGATCCCGCCATCGTCACGGTGCTGACCTGGCCGGCCTGGAGCGTGTTCGGCGGACTCGGGGTCGTCCTTGTCGCCCTGTTCCGGCGGCGTCAGCCGAAGCGCAAGCGCTGGTTCTCGAACTCGTAGGTCAGTTCTCGCCCATCTTGAGCGCGGCCAGGAACGCTTCCTGCGGTATGTCCACGTTGCCGACCTGGCGCATGCGTTTCTTGCCGGCCTTCTGCTTGTCGAGCAGCTTGCGTTTGCGCGTGACGTCGCCGCCGTAGCATTTGGCCAGCACGTCCTTGCGTAGCGCGCTGATGGTTTCGCGCGCGATGATCCGCCCGCCGATCGCCGCCTGTACGGCGATCTTGAACAATTGGCGCGGAATCAGCTCCTTCAGGCGCTCGCAAAGCTGGCGGCCGCGCATCTCCGCCCGGGAGCGGTTGACCACGGTGGCGAGCGCGTCGACCGGATCGCCGTTCACCAGGATCGACATCTTGACCAAATCGCCCTCGCGATAGCCGTCAATCTGATAGTCGAAGCTGGCATAGCCGCGGCTCACGGATTTCAGGCGGTCGTAAAAGTCGTAAACCACTTCGTTGAGCGGTAGACGATAGACCACCATGGCGCGGTTGCCGGCATAGGTGAGGTCGACCTGCTCGCCCCGCTTTTCCTCGCACAGCTTCAGGATCGAGCCCAGATGCTCGTCGGGCACCAGGATCGTCGCCTTGATCCAAGGTTCTTCCATGCGCTCGATGCGGGCCGGGTCCGGCATGTCGGCGGGATTGTGCAATTCCAGGGTCTCGCCGGAATAGAGATGGACACGATAGATCACCGAGGGCGCCGTGGTGATGAGATCGAGGCCGAATTCGCGCTCGAGGCGCTCCTGGATGATCTCGAGATGCAATAGGCAGAGAAATACGCAACGGAAGCCGAAGCCGAGCGCAGCGGAGGTCTCCGGCTCGAACTGGAAACTCGCATCGTTGAGACGAAGCTTGGCCAGGCTCTCGCGCAGCTCGCCGAAGTTCGCCGCATCCACCGGGAACAGGCCGCAGAACACCACGGGGATCGAGGGCTTGAAACCCGGCAGCGGCTTGTCCGCAGGGCGGCGCTCTTCCGTGATCGTGTCGCCGACCGAAGTATCCGCCACCTCCTTGATCGAGGCGGTGAAGAATCCGATCTCGCCGGGACCAAGCTCGTCCACCAGAACGCCTTTCGGCGTGAACACGCCGACGCGCTCCACCTGATGCGACGACTTGCTCGACATCATGCGGATTTTCATGCCCTTGCGGATCGCGCCGTCGACCACGCGGAACAGCACCACCACGCCCAAATAGGCGTCGTACCAGGAATCGATCAGCAGCGCCTTGAGCGGCGCCGAGGAATCACCCTTAGGCTGCGGCAAGCGCTGCACCAGCGCTTCTAGAACGTCGGGCACGCCGGCGCCGGATTTGGCCGAAATTAGCACCGCATTCGACGCATCGAGCCCGATCACCTCCTCGATCTGCGCGCGGACCCGTTCAGGCTCGGCTGCGGGCAGATCGATCTTGTTCAGCACCGGCACGATCTCGTGATTGCTGTCGATCGCCTTATAGACGTTGGCGAGGGTCTGCGCCTCGACGCCTTGGCTGGCATCGACCACCAGCAGCGATCCTTCGCAGGCCGCCAGCGACCGGCTTACCTCGTAGGAAAAGTCCACGTGGCCCGGCGTGTCGATCAGGTTCAACACATAGGTCTTGCCGTCGTGCGCGGTATAGTTCAGCCGAACGGTCTGAGCCTTGATGGTGATGCCACGCTCGCGCTCGATCTCCATGCTATCGAGCACCTGGGCCTGCATCTCACGGCTTTCCAGACCGCCGCACATTTCGATCAGCCGGTCGGCGAGCGTCGACTTGCCGTGGTCGATGTGGGCGATGATCGCGAAATTGCGGATCAGAGCGAGGTCGGTCATGGCGGGGCTTGTAGCATCGCGGGCCCGGCACGCCAAGCCGGACGGAGATCGAAGTGCAGACGGGTGCGGGCGGTGCGGATTTTCAGCTAACCCAAGATCGGAGCCAGAGCTTGCCGCAAGTCGAAGCCGTCGCCGAGCGCACGGCCGATCTTCAGCACGCCGCTGGCTCTAAGGGCGGGCGCGCCGTCGGCCGTCAGCAGGCACTGGGCGAAGACCAGATTGCGCGTGATGCGGAGCACATCGGCGCGGCCCTCGACCCAGGCGCCGAGCGGTGCCGGCGCCAGAAAATCTGCCGTCATGTTCACGGTCGGCAGGAAGCGCGACAGCTGGCTGCGGAAATTCGATCCGGCGCCGAGCAGCATGTCGGCGACGCTCATCAGCATGCCGCCGTGACATACGTTCGCGGGGTTGCAGTGGCGCGGCTCGACGCGAAACCCCATGACCAGATCGTCGCCGTCGCGACGGCCATAGAGCGGGCCGTTGACGTGGATGAAGCTGCCGTCGGGACCGAACGGAAGCGGGGCGAAGCCCTCCGGCACGGCTTCGCCGGCTAAGGCCTGGGGTACGGAAACATCGTTCATGGCGGGGCTTCATAGCATCGCCGGGGCGCTGCGCCAAGCATGCAGCGGCGCATGCCGGATCGGCGTTTACGGCACGCGCAGAAGCTCCGCAATCCCTTGATCCAACGCGATCTTCGGCGCCCAGCCGGGAAGCGCGGCACCGCCGGACCAGGGCACCAGGACCTCGCGCTTCCGATAGGCGCGGGCGCCCCAATTGGCGCGGATCGGCCGGCCGCCTAAGCGTTCGACCAGCGAGACCAGTTGACGCGTGCTTACGGGCGCGCCGGACGACAGCGCATAGCGCTCATGGCCCGCCGCTTGGCCGGCGGTCAGCCGCGATGCGGCGGCGATGAATGCGTCGGCGGCATCGGCCGCATGAACGAAATCGAGCTGCTGATCGCCGGCGGTGAGATCGATGGGCTTGCCGGACTTCGCCGCCGCGACCAGGGCGTTCATCAGTTTGGGGCGCGGGTCGCCCGGCCCATACGTCTCGAAGATCTTCAACGTGATCGCCTGCAGGCCGCGCGCCTGAACGTAGAATTCCAGCAACGCCTCGAACGCCTGCTTGGTCGCGGCGTAAAGGCACACGGGATCGTAGGCGCTGCCGCCGAAGTGTTGCCAGGCGGTGCCGGCATTGACCAGCTTCGTGGGACCGAGCGCCGTCAGCGCGTCCACCAGCTGCGTGCCGAAGGCAAGGTTGGCCTCGATCATCGGTGTGATCTCGTCCGGTTTGTGCTCTGCCCGGAACAGGGAGGCGAGATGGAACGTCACATCCGGCCGCGCCGCCGCGGCGATCGCCGCCATGCGCGCCGCGCTGCCGTCGTGGCGATGCACCAGCGTCGCGTCCGGCATGGCACTGGTGTCGGAGCCGGGACGCACGATCGCGTGCAGATCGAAGCCGGCGTCGATCAGCTTCTCGGCCAATACCCGCCCGACGAATCCCGTGCCGCCGGTCAGCAGCGCGCGCATCATTCCGCCCGGGTGCCGAGCCGCGTGCGAAAATAATCGATGGTGCGCGCCAGCCCGTCTTCGACGGCGATCTTCGGCGCCCAATCCAGCGTACGGCGCGCCAGGCCGATATCGGGGCAGCGGCGGCGAGGGTCATTCACCGGCAGCGGCACCGCAACGACACGGGAGCGTGAATTGGTCAGGCGGATCACCAAGTCGGCGAGCTGGCGGATGGTGAACTCGGCCGGATTGCCAAGATTGATCGGGCCGAACACGTCCTTGCCGGTCTGCATAAGCCGCATCAGGCCGTCGACCAGGTCGTCGACGAAGCAGAACGCGCGGGTCTGGCTGCCGTCGCCGGCGACGGTGATGTCCTTGCCGGTCAACGCTTGCACGATGAAATTGCTGACGACGCGCCCGTCGTCGAGCTGCATGCGCGGGCCATAGGTGTTGAAGATGCGCGCGATCTTCACGCCCACGTCGTGCTGGCGCCGGTAATCCATGCATAGCGTCTCGGCGCATCGCTTGCCTTCGTCGTAGCAGGCGCGCGGACTCAACGGGTCCACATGACCGACGTAGCCCTCGTGCTGCGGATGTACTTCGGGGTCGCCGTAAACCTCGCTTGTAGATGCTTGCAGCATCGCCGCGCCGGTGCGTTTGGCCAGGCCCAGCATGTTGATGGTGCCGACCACATTGGTCTTTACGGTTTGCACCGGGTCGCGCTGGTAGTGGATCGGCGATGCGGGGCAGGCCAGATTGAAGATCCAATCCACCTCGGCGAACAGCGGCAAGGTCACGTCGTGGCGCAAGAGCTCGAAATACGGATTGCCGATCAGATGCGTCACATTAGCTTTGGCGCCGGTGAAGAAGTTGTCGGCGCAGATCACGTCGTGACCGGCCGCCAGAAGGCGCTCGCAGAGGTGCGAGCCGATGAAACCGGCGCCGCCGGTGACCAGGACGCGCCGGCGCGTCACGCCGCGCTCTCCGCCGCCTGCTCGCGCAGGAAACGTTCCCGCGTGCGCCGGCGCAGACGCTTGCGGATGCTGCGGACGAAGCGCGGACCGGTCAGCGGCCCGATCATGTCGTAGATTCCGAGATCGGCCTCGGCATCGGCGGCAAGCGTTTCCGGGTGCCGCAGCGGGAATTCCATCGGGAACGTGGGCAGGTCCGACAAGATGTGGTTGCTATCCTTGTGCTGCGTCGCCTCGGGGCCCCAGCCGATATTGGCGACAAGGTTGCGGTCGGGCACGATGAATAGCTCCCGGCGCACATAGGCCGTGAACATCACCGACCAATCCCAAGGCTCTATCTTACGCGCATACGCCTGCTCGAAGCCGTTCAAATAGAAAAGCGACTCCAAACGGCTCTGCGCCAGGCCTTCGATCCGCCGCTCGCTGATGAATTGCGGGACCGAGGACAATGTCGTGTCGACATTGCGCCACGCCCGCCGCCATCCGGCCCAGCCCCAGCAGTTGAACATGCGCGAAAAGCGGTAGCTGTACGGTTTGGTCCGCGGCTCGCAGGGAAACTTGGCGCCTGTCACCGCATGCACGCGGGGCTCGTCGCGATAGCGCGGCAGCAATTCGTCGCAGAACCGGAAGAAGTTCGGATGCGGCAGGATGTCGTCTTCGACGACAATGGCGTCCTCCACCGCATCGAAGACCTTGGTCAGGCCCGATACGATGCGGCCCGAGCAGCCGAGGTTGCGATCTGAGAAATCGGCTTCGACCTTGCAGTCCCAATCGACCAGATCGACCACGGCGCGGGTTTCCGCGATGCGGCTCTTGTCGGCCGGCACATGGTCCCGCGCGCCGTCCGCCAGAACGAAGAGGCGGCGCGGCTCGACTTCGCGCACGCGCGCCATCACCCGCCGGGCCAGGTCCGGCCGGTTGAAGATCACCATGACCACCGGCGTTTCGGTTCGACCGCCGCTCACGGGCTCAAACCTCCCCTGCTTCGCGCGGCATCATGGCACCCGGCCCGCGGCGGGAAAACGGCTAATTCGACCGGGGTCGATCAAGAGCGCAGCGCACCGCCGCTGGCCTTGACCACCGCGGCGACGACCTTGTCGGCGACCGCATCGATTTCCGCTTCGGTCAGGGTGCGATCCTTCGGCTCGAGTCTGATCGAGAACGCAACGGATTTCCGTCCCTCCGGCACGCCGGCGCCTTCGTAGACGTCGAATACGCGCACCTCCGTGATCAGCTCCTTGTCGGCGCTTTTCGCGGCGCGCGTGATCTGCTCGGCGCTCACTTGCCGCTCCACCAGGAAGGCGAAGTCGCGTTCCACGGAAGGCAGGTCCGATACGGCGAGCGGCGGCCTGGCGCGCGTGCCCTTCGCTTTGGGTATCGGCATCGCGTCCAGATAAACCTCGAATCCCACCAGCGGACCTTTCACGTCCATCGCCGCCAGCACTCTGGGATGCAACTCGCCGAATGCGGCGAGCAAAGTTTTCGGACCGAGGCGCAACACGCCCGACCGCCCGGGGTGGTACCACGGCGGCGACGCGTCGCTCAGTTGCGCGCTTTCGACCGCGAACCCAAGCGCCATCAGCAGCCCGATCGCATCGCCCTTGGCATCGAAGGCATCGACGTCGCGGGGACGCGCGCTCCAGTGGCGCGGACCGCTTTGGCCGCGACGGATGCCCGCCGCCACCGCCGCCTGGTCGCCCGGCCGGTCTCCGGCGTATTGCGGGCCGACTTCGAACAAGGCGACGTCGTTCATGCCGTGGGCGACATTGCGGCCGACGGCGACGATCAGGCTCGGCAGTATGCAGGGTCGCATGGTGTCGAGGTCGCTCGACATGGGGTTCGACAGCACCAGCGCATCTGCGCCGCCGCCAAAAAGCTCCGCATGGGCGCGGGAAACGAAGGACGGCGTCACGGCCTCATAGAGTCCGCGACCGGCCAGCGCCCGGCGCGCCGCACGCACCCGGCGCTGGCCGACGTCGATGGCGGGTTTCGCCACCACCGGCCGACGCGGCAACGGCACCGCCGGAATGGCGTCGTAGCCGTAAACGCGCGTCACCTCTTCGACCAGATCGGCCTCGCCATGGATGTCGGAGCGCCAGGACGGCACCTGCACCCGCAAGACGTCGTCGTCGGACTTCACCGCGAAGCCCAGAGCCTCCAGGATGCGCACCTGTTCGCGCTCCGCCAGGTCCAACCCGCCGAGATCGCGCACGCGGCTCGGCCGCAATTGTATGCTTCGCCGCCAATCGGGCTCGGCCCCCGCCACGACGACTTCGCTCGGCTCGCCGCCGCAGAGTTCCAACACCAATCGCGTCGCCACCTCCATGCCCGGCCGGACGAAGGCCGGATCGACGCCGCGTTCGAAGCGATAGCGCGCGTCCGATTGAATGCCGAGCCGGCGGCCGGTCGCCGCCGTGCGCATCGGGTCGAACAGCGCCGCCTCGATGAACACGTTTCGCGTGGTCTCACTCACGCCGGAAGCCTCGCCGCCCATGACGCCGCCGAGGCCAAGCGGGCCGGATTCGTCGGCGATGACGCAAATCTCGCCGTCGAGGGCATAGTCCTTGCCATCGAGCGCATGAAGTTTCTCGCCCGGCCGCGCGAGCCGCGCCTGAATGCCGCCGCGGACCTTGTCGGCATCGAAGACGTGCAGCGGCCGGTCGAGATCGAAGGTCACCAGGTTGGTGATGTCCACCAAGGTCGAGATCGGCCTGAGCCCGATGGCGCGAAGCCGGTCCTGCAGCCAGCGCGGGCTCGGCGCGTTCTTTACATTGCGGATGTGGCGGCCGACGAACAGCGGACAGGCGCTTGCGGTTTGCGGTGTGAAGTCGAGGCGAACGCCGATCGGACTCTTGAAGCCGCCCGGGACCGCTTTGGCGTCCAGCGGCTTCAAGGTGCCGAGGCCGGCCGCGGCGAGGTCGCGCGCGATGCCGCGCACGCCCAGGCAATCCTGCCGGTTCGGCGTGAGCTTGATTTCGAACACCGGATCGTCGAGGCCGAGCACTTCGGCAAAGGGCTTGCCGATGGGCGCATCCGCCGGCAGATCGATGATGCCCTCGTGTTCGTCGGACAGGCCCATTTCGCGCATGGAGCAGAGCATCCCGTTCGATTCGACGCCGCGAATCTTCGCCGGCTTCAGATGCAGGCCGGTGCCGGGGATGGTGCTGCCGGTGCGGGCGAACACGCCCTTCATGCCGGCGCGCGCGTTGGGCGCGCCGCAGACCACCTGCAGCACTTCGCCGCCCACATCGACCGTGCAGACGCGAAGCTTGTCGGCATTGGGATGCGGCTCGGCGCTCAACACCTGCGCAACCGTGAAGCTGCGAAGCGCCGCGGCCGGATCGTGCAGGTTCTCCACTTCGAGCCCGAGGCGCGTGAGCGTGCCGGCGATGGTTTTCGTGTCGGCGTTCGTATCGAGATGCTCGCGCAACCAACGCAGAGTGAACTTCATCGGCTCAAGCCCCCGCCGAGCGAGGGCAGATCGAGCGGCAGGAAGCCGTAGTGCTTCAGCCAACGCAGGTCCGCTTCGAAGAACGCGCGCAGGTCGGGCATGCCGTATTTCAGCATGGCCACGCGATCGACGCCGAGGCCCCAGGCGAAACCCTGCCATTCGTCCGGATCGAGCCCGACCTGGCGCAGCACATTCGGATGCACCATGCCGCAGCCGAGGATTTCCATCCAATCCTCGCCCTCGCCGATGCGGATTTCGCTGCCGCTGCGTTTGCAGCCGATGTCCACCTCGGCGGACGGCTCGGTGAAGGGGAAATAGCTCGGCCGGAAGCGCATATGCACCTTGTCGAGCTCGAAGAAGGCGCGGGCGAACTCTTCGAGCACGCCCTTGAGATGCCCCATATGGATGTCGCGGTCGATTACCAGCCCTTCCACCTGGTGGAACATGGGCGTATGGGTCTGGTCGCTGTCGCAGCGGAAGGTGCGGCCGGGCACGATCGAGCGATGCGGCGGCCGCTTCGCCTGCATGGTGCGAATCTGCACCGGCGAGGTGTGGGTGCGGAGCAGCATGCGCGAGCCGTCCGGCTTTTCCGGCAGGAAGAACGTGTCGTGCATCTGCCGCGCCGGATGCTCGGGCGGGAAGTTGAGCGCCGTGAAGTTGTGGAAGTCGTCCTCGATGTCGGGGCCTTCGGCCACGGAAAATCCCATGGCGGCGAAAATCTCGACGATCTCGTCCATCACCTGGCTGACCGGATGGATGCGGCCGTCCACGTCGGGCCGCACCGGCAGCGTCATATCGACGCGCTCGGCCGCAAGTCGGTTGTTCAGTTCCGATTGGGTCAACGCCGCGCGGCGCGCGTCGATCGCGTCTGTCAGCCGGTCCTTGAGGCGATTGAGTTCGGCGGCGCGCTCCTTGCGCATCGATACGTCGATGGTGCCGATTTCCTTCAGAAGCTGGGTCAGCGCACCCTTCTTGCCGAGCGCGGCGACGCGGGCCGCGTCGAGCGCCGCCATGTCGGCGGCGCCTTCAACGGCGCCGATCAGGTCTCGTTCGAGGGTCGTCAGGTTCTGCATGGCGTTTTGCACGGGATAAGGGGCCTAACCATCGGCCGCCTCCTCGCGATCTTCGTCATGCCGGTGCGACGAGAGGGCCTGCCTCAACCAGCCTTGCCGAGCGCGCCTTGCGCTTGGCTCACCAAGGCCTTGAAGGCCTCAGGCTCGCGGACTGCCAGGTCGGCCAGGATCTTGCGGTCGACCTCGACGCCCGAGAGCTTGAGGCCGCTCATAAATCGGGCGTAGGTCAGGCCATGCTCGCGGGCAGCCGCATTGATTCGCTGAATCCAGAGCGCGCGGAAATTGCGCTTGCGGACGCGCCGGTCGCGATAGGCGTATTGCAGCCCCTTCTCGACCTTCTCGATGGCGACGCGGAACACGGACTTGGAGCGGCCGCGGTAACCCTTGGCTGCCTTCAGCAACTTCTTGTGGCGGGCGTGGGCGGTGACGCCCCGTTTGACGCGGCTCATGGCCTATCTCCCTGTCAGGCGTACGGCAAATAGATTTTCTTCACGACCTGCATGTCGCTCTTGGCGAGAATGGTCGTGCCGCGCTGATTGCGGATCTGCTTGTTGGTCCGCTTGATCATGCCATGACGCTTGTTGGCCTGATTGCCGCGCACCTTGCCGGTGCCGGTGAGCGAGAAGCGCTTCTTGGCGCCGCTCTTGGACTTCATCTTGGGCATTTGCTTCCTCGGAGTTGGCGACGCCGCACGTTCGAATGCGAGGGCGCGAAGTTGAAGCTTCGGAGGCGAACGCGGCATGCCCGTATTTCAGGCCGGCCCGCCCGGAGCGGAGCGTTATAGCGGCTTGGGTTGGGCCGCGCAAGGCGGCCTTGCCGTGGTCGCGTAACCTCTTGCCGCTGCTTGGATTTCAGTTGATCGTCCGGGGCTTCCCGGCAGCGCCCGCCGCTATTTCGGCGAGATCACCATGGTCATCTGGCGGCCTTCCATCTTCGGCCATTGCTCGACCTTGGCGAGTTGGGCCAGGTCGTCGCGCACTCGGTCCAGCACCTTCATGCCGAGCTCCTGGTGCGCCAGCTCGCGGCCACGAAAGCGCATGGTCACCTTGACCTTGTCGCCTTCGTCGAGGAAGCCGCGCATGGAGCGCATCTTGACGTCGTAATCGTGGTCGTCGATGCCGGGGCGGAGCTTGATCTCCTTGACCTCGATGACCTTTTGCTTCTTGCGCGCCTCGTTGGCTTTCTTCTGCGCTTCGTATTTGTATTTGCCGAAGTCGAGGAGCTTGCAGACCGGCGGATTGGCGTTGGGCGAGATTTCGACCAGGTCGAGGCCGACATCGGCGGCCATCGTGATCGCTTCCCTGGTGGGAACGACGCCCCGGTTTTCGCCGGTGTGATCGATCAGTCGGACGGTGTGGGTGTCGATCTGATCGTTGACCCGTGGCCCCTCCTTGGAGGGCGGCGCGGGCATGGGTGGGCGGGCTATGTATGGTCTCCTTTCACGTCGATTTCGGGACGGGGCTTATGCGCCGGGCGCACGCGCCTCGATGCCAAGTCTATCCAGCACCTCATCCAAGGCAAGGATTTCTTGCGCATTGCTGCCGAGACGGCGGAGCGAAACGGAACGCTGTTCCGCCTCGCGTTTGCCCAGCACCAGCATGTTGGGCACTTTCGCCAGCGAATGCTCTCGGACCTTATAGTTGATCTTCTCGTTACGCAGGTCGAGTTCCACCCGCAGTCCCCGCTCGGTCAACGCCGCGAAGACCTCGCGCGCGAAACTCTCCGCATCGGACGTGATCGTGGCGACAACCGCCTGCACCGGCGCCAGCCAGAGGGGGAACCGGCCGCCGCAATTCTCGATCAGGATGCCCAAGAAACGCTCGAACGTGCCGAATATGGCCCGGTGCAGCATGACCGGCACGTGGCGCTGGCCGTCTTCGCCGACGTAGGTGGCGCCCATGCGCTCAGGCAGCATGAAATCGACCTGCAGCGTGCCGCATTGCCAATCGCGGCCAATGGCGTCGCGCAGCACGAATTCGAGCTTCGGTCCGTAGAACGCGCCCTCGCCCGGATTGAGCGTGTATTCGAGGCCCGCGGCGACGCAGCCTTGCTTCAAGCTGGCCTCGGCCTTGTCCCAGATCTCGTCGCTGCCGATCCGCACCGGCGGCCGGTCGGAGAACTTGACGCGGAATTCCGGGAAGCCGAGATCGCGGTAGACGCCGCGCAGCAGATCGCAGAAGCGCACCGTCTCGGAGTTGATCTGTTCGGGCGTGCAGAAGATGTGCGCGTCGTCCTGGACGAAGTTGCGCACGCGCATGATGCCGTGCAACGCGCCGCCGGGCTCGTAGCGATGGCACGAACCGAACTCGGCAAGGCGGAGCGGCAAGTCGCGGTAGCTCTTCAGACCTTGGTTGAAGACCTGGATGTGGCACGGGCAGCTCATGGGCTTGAGCGCGAAGATGCGCGCGTGCGCCGGGTCGCCCACGTATTCGCGCAAACCCTCCTCGTTCTCCGCGATGTACATATGCTCGCGGAACTTCTCCCAGTGGCCCGAGGTCTCCCAAAGCCGCCGGTCGACAAGCTGCGGCGTCCTGATTTCCTGATAGCCGGCCTTGTCCAGGCGCCTGCGCAGGAAGGTTTCGAGGGCGCGATAAACCGCCCATCCCTTCGGGTGCCAGAACACCATGCCGGCGGCTTCTTCCTGCAGATGGAACAGATCCATTTCCTTGCCGATACGGCGGTGGTCGCGCTTTTCGGCCTCTTCCAGGCGATGCAGATAGGCATCGAGATCGGCCTGGCTTTTCCACGCGGTGCCGTAGATGCGCTGAAGCTGGGCGTTCTTCGCGTCACCGCGCCAATAGGCGCCGGACACCTTCGTCAGCTTGAACGCGGTGCCGAGTTTCGCCGTGGACGGCAGATGCGGGCCGGTGCAGAGATCGAGCCACTTGCCCTGGCGATAGACGGATATCTCCTCGCCGCGCGGCAGCCCGCCGACCCATTCGGCTTTGAACACCTCGCCGGCGGACTTGAAATGCTTGATCGCCTTGTCCCGATCCCAGGCCTCGCGCGTGATCGGCTCGTCGCGCGCCACGATCTCCTTCATGCGCGCCTCGATCCGCGCCAAATCGTCGGGGGTGAACGGTTCGTTCCGCGCGAAGTCGTAGTAGAAGCCGTCCTCGATGGCGGGGCCGAAGGTGATCTGGGTGCCGGGATACAGTTCCTGCACCGCTTCGGCGAGGACGTGCGCCGCATCATGGCGGATCAATTCCAGCACGTCCGCGCCCTCGTCCTTGGCCGTGACGATGGCGATTTTGGCATCGCGGTCGACGCTCGCCTTCAGGTCCTTGAGCTTGCCGTCGACGCGGAGCGCGAGCGCCGCCTTGGCCAAGCCCGGCCCGATGTCGCGGGCGATCTGGTCGCCGGTCGGCGGACGCTCGTAGCGGCGCACGCTGCCGTCAGGCAGCGTCACCGCGACCGGCGATGCGTTGGCGTCCGCGTTCATGGTTGGGCTCCAAAGCCGCACAAATTACGGTCCCGCGCCGCCATGTCAAGGCAACGCCGGATGCGCCCGCTCCCAATCGGTCATGTAGTCCCGGGTGAGCGGCACCGCGGCGATGTCGCGGGTGATCTGCAATTGAAACACCATGGTGCGGAGATAGCGGAAATCCATTTCCGCACCCTTAAGATAGAACTCCCACATGCGGCAGAAGCGCTCGTCGTAGATCCGGGCGATTTCGGCCCGGTGCGCCTGAAAGCGCTCATGCCAATGGTGGAGGGTCTGCGCATAGTGCAACCGCAGGATCTCCACGTCCGTGAACCAAAGTCCGGCGCGCTCGATCACCGGCAACACCTCGGACAATGCCGGCGCGTATCCTCCCGGAAAGATGTATTTCCTGGCCCAAGCGTTGGTGGTGCCCGGACCGTCCATGCGGCCGATGGCGTGCAGCAGCGCCACGCCGTTTGGGGTCAGCAGGTCCCGCAGCTTGTCGAAGAACGCCCCATAGTGGTTGACGCCCACGTGCTCGAACATGCCGACCGAGACGATGCGGTCGTATTGCGCGGTCTCCTCCCGGTAGTCGCGAAGCTCGAAGCGCACGTGATCTTCGAGGCCGGACTCCCGCGCGCGCTCCCGCGACTTGGCGAGCTGCTCGGTGGAGAGCGTCAGGCCGGTGACCTCGGCGCCGCATTGCGCCGCCAGATAGATGGCAAGACCGCCCCAGCCCGAGCCGATATCGAGCACCCGCATGCCCGGTTCGATCCGGAGCTTCGAGGCGATGTGGCGCTTCTTGTCGGCCTGCGCCTGTTCCAGAGTCACGTCGGGCCGGATGAAATAGGCGCAGGAATATTGCCGGTCGGCGTCGAGGAACAGCTCGAACAGCCGGTCCGACAAATCGTAGTGATCCGCCACATTCTGGCGGGCGCGATTGACCGGATTCCATTGCTGCAACCGCCGGAACAATGGCGCCAGCTTTTTGACCGGCACGTCCCACGGCGCCGGCGGCGCCGTATCGAGGTTCACCGACAGAACCGTCAGAAAATCGTCCAGCGTGCCGTTTTCCACCTCGATGGTTCCGTCCATCCAGGCTTCGCCGAGCGCGAGATCGGGATTGAGTGCCAACTTGCGGTGCAGGCTCTTGTCCTTGATGCGGAACGTGGCGGCGGGCTTTGCACCCGCCTGCCCGAATTCGTGACGCCGGCCGAAGGCATCGATCAAGGTCAAGTGACCGGATCGGATCAGACGGCGAAGCGCCCAGGTCAGCAACACGGCCAGCCCCCTAGTTCCTTGAATTCGGCTCGAGCATCGCCGCAACCTCGTCGACACTAAGCGATGCCAGCGGCACACGACGGAGAATACGCACATCCCGCCCGACCGGCGCACATAGTTTCGGGTCCGACGCATCGGAAAACAGCACCACCGACCGGCAGCCCGCGGCCGCGATCACGTGCATAGGACCGGTGTCGTTGCCGACCGCGGCGAAGGCGTGGCGCGCCAATGCAGCCACGTCGCCGAGGCTGGTTTCTCCGGCAAGGTTTTGCGCCGCCGGGCAAGCCTCGGCAATTCGCGTCAGCAAATCCGCCTCGTCGGCCGCACCCAACAGCACCGGTTCGATTTGCCGCCCGGCAAGGCGGTCGGCCAATTCGATAAATTGCCCGGCCGGCCAGCGCTTGCCGGTGCGATGCGCCGAACCGCCCGGCACCAGCAGGGCGTATGTGGCGGCAAGGCCGAAGCGGCGAATGTCGCCGGTGAGGAACGTCACGTCCGGCGAGGGCACATGGGCGATCCCGGCCAGTCCGAGTTGCTCGGCTTGCCGTTCGACCGAATGCATGCGTGTGCGGTCAGGATTGTCGTGCCGGTGCGAGGCGCCGCGCGCGATGCCGGACCATTCCGGCCTATGGGCCGGATCGAACAGGCGCAAATAGAAGCTCGAACGGGCGGACGTCTGCAAATCGTACACCCGCGCGAAGCCGGCGCTGCGCAACTTCGCCCGCAGCGCCAGCAACGCATCGAGACGCCAGACCGGCAGCCTCTCGTCGAGCCAAATATCGTCGAAGCAGCCAGTGGCGCGGGCCAGTTCGGCGAACGGCGGCGTGGTCAGCAGCACGATTTCGGAGCCGAGGTGATGGGCGCGAATGGCGCGGAACGGGCCAAGGGCCTGAATGAAATCGCCGAGCGCACCATGCTTGATGACGAGTATTCGCGTTGCCGCCATGCTGCCCGGATCGCCTCGGCTCAACCCTGACCGACGATCTCGGCGTAGACGTCGAGCGTCGCATCGCACATCTGTTCGACCGTGAAATGTTCGAGGATGTGCTCGCGCGCGCGAACGGCGACCGCCTCGCGGGTGGCCGGATCGAGCGCGAGCGCCGCGTCAAGCGCGCCGGCGAGTGCTCCGGCGTCGCCCGGCGGCACGAGCCACCCCGTTTCCAAGTGCAATACCGTTTCCCGCGAGCCGCCGTGGTCGGTGGCGATGACCGGACGGCCCATGGCTTGGGCTTCCGCGGTCACACGGCCGAACGCCTCCGGATCGGTGGAGGCCGAAACCACCACATCGGCCAGCATGTAGGCGGCCGGCATGTCGCGGCAGTGATCGACGATGCGCACGATGCGCTCCACGCCGCGCTTCTGAATGAGGTCGATCAGTTCCTGGCGATAGGCTTTGCGGCCCTGATCGTCGCCGACCAGCAGCGCCACCACGTCGGTGCGGCCGAGCATGGCCAAGGCTTCGACCAGCACCATCTGGCCCTTCCATCGGGTCAGGCGGCCGGGCAGCAGAATGACCGGCAGGCCGTCTTCGAGCCGCCATTGCTGGCTTAGCTGGATCATGCGTTCGGCGCTGACGCGCGCCGGATCGAATTTGTGGACATCGACGCCGCGCGCGATGGTGACCAGGCGCTCGTCGCCGAACTGATAGACGGAACGCACGTGCTCGGCGATGAATGCCGAGTTGGCGATGACGCGCTCGCCCTGCAGCATCACCGTGTTGTAGCGGCGCTTCAGCGCATTGCCGTGGTTGTAGGTACCGTGAAACGTGGTCACGAAATGGACGCCGGCGCGCTCGGACGCGGCTTTGGCGCTCCAGGCCGGCGCGCGCGATCGCGCATGCACGATATCGACGCCGCGTTCGCGGATCAGTCTTTCCAGGCGACGGATGTTGCCGCGCATCACCAGGGGATTTTTCGAGGCAAGCGGAAGCTGCACATGCTGCGCGCCGGCCCGTTCCAGCTCATGCACCATGGCGCCGCCCGACGAGGCCACGACCGCGCCCCAGCCCGCCCGCACGAGCGCAACCGCGATATCGACGGCCGTGCGTTCGACGCCGCCGGTCTCGAGCGCCGGCAGAACCTGCAACACGACCGGCGGACGCGATTCCTCGCCGCCAGTCGCAATGCTAGGCTGCACGCTGGTTTGCATCACTGTCGATCGCTCCATCATGCCGGATGAGCCGCCAACAATGCGCCTGCCCCGCCCGGACGGCGCCACCATCGCCTATCACAGGTTGCCGGGCAAGTCTCCGGGCGTCATGTTCTGCGGCGGATTTAAATCCGACATGACCGGCACCAAGGCGATGGCGCTCGAAGCCGCCTGCCGCAAGACGGGCCGCGCTTACGTGCGCTTCGACTATTTCGGGCACGGCCAATCCTCGGGCCAATTCACCGAAGGCACCGTCGGACGCTGGGCCGAAGATACGATCGCCGTGCTCGACCGCCTGACCGAAGGCCCGCAGATACTGGTCGGATCGTCCATGGGCGGCTGGCTGGTGCTGCTGGCCGCATTGGCGCGGCGCGAACGGGTTGCCGGTATCGCCTGCATCGCGCCGGCGCCGGATTTCACCGAGGCGCTGATGTGGCCGAACCTGCCCTTGGACGCCAAGACCGCATTGATGCGCGACGGCGTGTGGCAACGGCCCTCGCAATATTCGCCCGACCCCTATCCGATCACACGCAATCTGATCGAAGAGGGCCGGAGGCACCTGCTGCTGGATCGCGGCATCGCTCTCGACGTGCCCGTGCGCATTCTACACGGCATGGCCGACCCGGACGTACCATGGCGGCATTCGCTTAAGCTGATTGCAGCGCTCATGTCGCGCGACGTGACCTTGACCTTGGTCAAGGACGGCGATCACCGCCTGTCGGAGCCGGCCGACATCGCGCGGCTGACCGCCGCTATCGAGGACCTCTGCCGAACCGCTGCCTGAAGCGCAAGAAGGGCGCCGGTTGC
>DASQHM010000105.1:0-10167 GCA_035632095.1 Candidatus Cybelea sp.
TCATGCCGGCGGCGCGGAAACTCGCCGACGAGAAGGGCATCGATACCGGCCGCGTCGCCGGGACCGGAAAGGACGGCCGCGTGACCAAGGGCGACGTGATCGATTTCGCAACCCGCCCGGCCCCGGCGCCGGCCGCGCCGAAACCGGCCGTGCCTTCCGGCCCGCGCCCGAATGCCGACAAGGAAGAGCGCGTCCGCATGACGCGGCTGCGCAAGCGGATCGCCGAGCGCTTGAAGGAAGCGCAGAACACCGCCGCCATGCTCACCACCTTCAACGAGGTGGACATGAGCCACCTGATGGCGGCGCGCACGCAATACCGCGACATGTTCGAGAAGAAGCACGGCGTGCGCCTCGGCTTCATGAGCTTCTTCGTCAAGGCCTGCATCGTGGCGCTGAAAGAGCTGCCGGCGGTGAACGCCGAGATCGAGGGCGACGACCTGATCTACAAGAACTACTACCATATCGGGGTCGCCGTCGGCACGCCGCAAGGGTTGGTGGTTCCCGTGGTACGCGATGCGGACAAGCTTAGCTTCGGCGAGATCGAGCAGACCATCAACGCGCTTGGCAAGAAGGCCCGCGACGGCAAGCTTTCGCTGGACGATCTGCAGGGCGGCACCTTCACCATCTCCAACGGCGGCGTCTACGGCTCGCTGCTGTCGACGCCGATCCTCAACCCGCCGCAATCGGCCATCCTCGGCATGCACAAAATCGAAGAGCGGCCGGTGGCGATCGGCGGCAAGGTCGAGGTGCGGCCCATGATGTATCTGGCGCTGTCCTACGATCACCGCATCATCGACGGCCGCGAAGCGGTGACGGCGCTGGTGCGGATCAAGGAGTGCCTCGAGGATCCGCAGCGAATCCTGCTCGATCTTTAGGCGCCGCAAAATCGGGAGCGCACGATGGCCGATCAATCCTTCGATGTCGTCGTCATCGGCGGCGGTCCCGGCGGCTACATCGCCGCCATTCGCGCGGCGCAGCTCGGAATGTCGGCGGCTTGCGTCGAGGCGTATCCCCGCCTCGGCGGCACCTGCCTGAACGTCGGCTGCATCCCCTCCAAGGCGCTGCTCGAATCCTCGCACCGCTACGAGGCGGCCGGCCACGATTTCGCCAATCACGGCATCGGCGTCGGCAAGCTGGAGCTCGACCTGGCGAAGATGCTGGCGCGCAAGGACAAGGTGGTCGGCGACCTGACCAACGGCATCGAATTCCTGTTCAAGAAGAACAAGGTCACGTGGATCAAGGGCACGGGCTCGCTGGCGGGTGGCGGCAAGGTGACGGTGAAAGGCGGCGGCGGGACGAGCACGTTGACCGCCAAGCACATCGTCATCGCCTCCGGCTCGGAGACCATGCCGCTGCCGGGCGTCGAGGTGGACGAGACGCAGATCGTGTCCTCCACCGGCGCGCTGGCGCTGCCTAAGGTGCCGAAGAGCATGGTGGTGATCGGCGGCGGTTATATCGGCCTGGAAATGGGCACCGTGTGGCGGCGTCTCGGCGCCGAGGTCACGGTGGTCGAGTTCCTCGATCGCATCGTTCCCGGCATGGACGGCGAGATCGCCAAGCACTTGCAGCGCATCCTGACCCGCCAGGGCATGAAGTTCCGCCTCGGCACCAAGGTCGTGGCGGCGAAGAAGGCCAAAAGCGGCGTGACGCTCACGCTGGAACCGGCGAGCGGCGGCGCAGCCGAGACGATGTCCGCGGACGTGGTCCTGGTGTCGATCGGCCGCCGCCCGCGCACCGCCGGACTCGATCTGCAATTGGCCGGCGTGGCCGTGGACGAGCGCGGCCGCATCACGGTCGACGGCCACTGGCGCACCTCGGCGCCCGGCGTCTACGCCATCGGCGACGTGATCGCCGGACCCATGCTCGCGCACAAGGCCATGGACGAGGCGGTGGCCTGTGTCGAGACCATCGCCGGACAAAAGCCACACGTGAATTACGACGCCATTCCGGGCGTGGTCTACACCTGGCCGGAGGTGGCGGCGGTCGGCAAGACCGAGGAAGAGCTGAAAGCCGCCGGCATCGACTACAAGGCCGGCAAGTTTCCGTTCACCGCCACGCCGCGCGCCCGCGCCGCCGGCGACACGGACGGCTTCGTCAAAATCCTGGCCGACGCCCGCACCGACAAGGTTCTCGGCGCCCACATCATCGGCCCCGAGGCCGGCACCTTGATCCACGAGATCGTGCTGGCCATGGACTTCGGCGCCTCCGCCGAAGACATCGCCATGACCTGCCACGCGCACCCGACCTTGAACGAAGCGGTAAAGGAAGCCGCCCTCGCCGTGCACGGCCGCCCGCTGCATATCTGAGGATCGGCGCTCACCCCCTCATGCTTCGACAGGCTCAGGGTGAGGTCTCTTGCCCGCGCAAGACGAAACAAGCATTCGCCGCTAGTCTGGTGCGCCGAAATCACGGGGGCATAATGACGGCTCGCGCATCCTGGAATGTGGCGCTCGGTTTGGCGCCGCCGCTGATGCTTGTCATGTCCCTGGTTGCCTGCACACAGCAGAGCCTCCCTCTCCAACCGCAGCATGTGACGTGGTGCGAGAGCATGGCCGGCATCACCGAGGATATGAGAATCGAAGGCTGTACTGCCGTGATCCGGGCGAACACGTTTCCGCCGGACAAAATGGCGATTGCGTATTTCAATCGCGGCTACGCATACAACGCGAAACGCCAATACGACCTCGCCATTGCCGATTACGATCAATCCCTTCGCCTGAAGCCAGACTTTGCGGCGGTCTATGCAAACCGGGGCATCTCGTACGCCTCCAAGGGGCAGTTGGATCGCGCCATTGCCGACTACGATCGACTGATCGAGTTGCAGCCGAACTTTGCCCTTGCCTATTACGACCGCGGCAATGCCTATCGTGGCAAGAAACAGTTTGATCGCGCCATCGAAGACTTCGATCGTGCCATACGCATAAACCCGGCGTTTTCCCAGGCCTACGGCAATCGCGGGGCGACTTATGCCGACAAGGGCCAGGCCGACCGCGCCCTGGCCGATTACAACGAGTCGCTGCGCTTGCAGCCGACTGCAACGATTTATCACAATCGCGGGCAGCTCTATAACTCCGGCGGTCAATATAGGCGCGCGATTGAGGATTTCGACGCCGCTATTCGCTTGGACTCGCAGGATGCGAGCGCATACAACAACCGCGGCATTTCCTATTTTGCGCTCGGCGACTTCGATCGCGCAATCGCCGATTATGACCAAGCGATCACTCTCGATCCGGAAATGGCCGGTGCCTACAACAATCGCTGTGGCGTCTATTACAGGAAGGCGCAATACCAGAAGGCCATTGCCGACTGCGGAATGGCGATTCGGCTCAATCCAGGCCACGTGGGGGCTTTCGAAAATCGCGGTGACGCCTATCGCGCCGAGGGAATGTATGACCGCGCGATTTCGGACTACGGTGAAGCGATCAGACTTGCCCCCAATGCGGCTGAACTGCTCAACAAGCGCGGCAATGTCTATATCGCGCAGCTTCAGATCGACAATGCGATCGCCGACTACAGCAGGGCCCTTGGTCTGAAGCCGGATTATGCTTCGGCGTTGAGCAATCGTGGCGGCGCCTATGCCCTGCTGGGTCAAAAGGATCGGGCGCTGGCGGACCTCGACGCCGCCATTCGCCTGAAGCCCGACTACGCCGAGGCGTATAGCAATCGCGCCAATCTCCACATGTCGGTCGGCGACTATAATCGGGCGATTGCGGATTTCGATCAGGCCATTCGCTTCAAGTCCGATTACGCCATTGCGTATTATGGGCGCGGCGCCTCGCTTAGCAATGTTGGCCAATATAGCCGCGCACTCGCCGATTACGACCAAGCCGTCAAACTTAGACGCGACTATACGGACGCCATCAACGGCCGCGGCTGGGTCAACTTTTCGCTCGGCCACTATTCGGCAGCGGTCGAGGATTTCTCGCAGAGCATGAAACTCAAACCCGATGATGCCTACGGCACGTTGTTGCTGTACTTGGCGCTCGGTCGATCGGGCGACGAAGCCAAGAGTCGCACCGTCGATTTCACGAAGTTCGACAGGGCGAAATGGCCCGGGCCCATATTGGCGCTATATGCCGGCCAATACTCGCTCGAGCAGGCGCGTCAGGCCGCGCCGCCCGCCAGCGCGCGCATGGAACAGCGCCAACTCTGCGACTTGGCATTCTATGGCGGCGAGCTGGAGCTGCTCCGGAACAACGCGCCGGCTGCCAAGCCCTTATTGCAACGAGCAGTGGACATTTGCTTCGAGGCGGCGATCGAGCGCGCAGTTGCGGCATCCGATTTGAAACGTTTGACGCCCTGAACCCGTCGATCCATACGGTCACGGTTCCGCCATCTGCTACGCTTGGCGCATGCGCGGGGGATTGCTGATCGTCACGATGAGCGTGTGTCTGGTGGCCGCCTTGTTGCCGATTGCCACCTTTCCGGCCCTTGTGCCCGTGTTCAGCGCCGAATGGGGTTTGAGCAACGCGCAGGCCGGCTGGATCAGCGGCGTCTATTACCTCGGCTACATGCTGGCGGTCCCGTTCCTGATGAGCGCGACCGACCGCGTGGATGCGCGGCTGATATTTTTCGCCGGCGCCACGCTCTCCGCCGCGGCGAGCTTCGCCTACGCGGAGTTGGTCGGCGGTTTCTGGTCGGCCTTCATATGGCGCGCCCTGGCCGGCGTTGCCCTCGCCGGCGTCTATATGCCGGGCCTGCGCGCGCTCACCGACCGGATCACCCATGCCGAGGCTTCGCGCGGCGTCGCCGCTTATGTGGGCGGTTTCTCTTTCGGCAGCGGCATTTCGTTTCTGGTGGCCGGGTGGGCCATGGAGGCTTACGGCTGGCGCGGCGCGTTTGTCGCGGCGGCACTCGGGCCCCTCGCGGCGCTATTGGTTTCGCTGCCGGTCCTGCGGTCGAAGCCGCCATCGGCCCTGCGGCGCGAGGGCATTCTCGTGAGCTTCCGCCGCGTGCTCGGCAATCGCACCGTGCTCGGCTACATCCTCGCGTACGGCACCCACAATTTCGAGGCGCTGGCGTTGCGCGGATGGGTGGTAAGCCTGCTGGTGTTCTCCGTCGCGAAAAACGGGGCCGAAGCCTCGTGGAGCCCGACCGTGATCGCGACGGTGCTGACCATCCTCGGCCTGCCGGGCACGTTGATCGGCAACGAGCTCGCGATTCGCTTGGGCCGCAAGCGCGCCATCCGTTTCATCATGCTGGAATCGGCGGCCGTGGCGGCCTTGGTCGGCCTTTGCGCCAACGGGCCCTACGGTCTCCTGGTGGCGCTGGTGCTGCTGCACGGATTGAGCGTGCCGGCCGATGCGGGTGCGATCGTCGCCGGCGCCGTGCAGGCGTCCGCGCCGGAGGTGCAGGGCGCCACCATGGCGTTGCAGGCCAGCACCGGGTTCGGCGCGTCATTCCTCGGGCCGCTCGTAGTCGGAATCGTGCTCGATTTGACCGGCGGCGCTATGAGCGGGCCCGCGTGGACGGCCGCCTTCCTCGTCACCGCCGCCGTCGCGGCGCTCGGACCCCTCACACTGCGGTTCGGCGGACCTGGCGACGGCGAGCGGGACTGATAGACTCGCGGCCATGCGGGGCGGTTTGCTGGTTTTGACGTTGTGTCTGGCGGAGGTGGGCGGGCTTATGCCGTTGTCCGCGTTTCCCGGACTGGTGCCGACCTTCGCCGCCGAATGGCACCTCAGCAACACCGAAGCCGGCTGGATCAGCGGCGTCTACTATCTCGGCTACATGCTCGTGGTGCCGTTCCTGATGAGCGCCACGGATCGCGTCGACGCCAAGCGCGTGTTCCTGGCCGGCGCCGCGATCTCGGCCGCGACGGCGTTCGGCTTTGCCTGGTCGGCGGACGGCTTCTGGTCCGCTTTCGTTTGGCGCGCGCTGGCCGGCGTCGGACTCGCCGGAACGTACATGCCGGGCCTGAAGGCGCTCACGGATCGCAACGCCACGGTCAATCAATCACGCGGCGTCGTGCTTTACACCGGCAGCTATTCGGTCGGCGTCGGCGTGTCGTTTCTCGTGGCGGGATCGGTCGCCGACGCGCTCGGCTGGCGTGCGGCCTTTGTCGCCGTCGGCATCGGACCGTTGCTGGCGGGCGCGCTGGTGTTGCTGGCCTTGACGCCCAAGCCGCCGGCCAGCCGCCGAAACATGCGCGAGCTCTTGGACTTCCGCCCCGTGTTCCGCAATCGCGCGGCGCTCGGCTACATCTTCGCCTATGGCGCCCATTGCTACGAGCTGATGGCGATGCGCGCCTGGATCGTGGCCTTCGCCGGCTATGCGGTGGCGCGATCCGCTGATGTTTCGTCCCTGGTCACGCCGACCGGCATCGCCACGGCCGTCACCTTGATCGGCATGCCGGCCAGCATCATCGGCAACGAAGGTTCGATCCGCTTCGGCCGGCGCCGGACCGTGCTGACGGTGATGATCGTCTCCATCGGCGTGGCGCTCGCGGTCGGCGCCGCCGCGGCCGCGCCGCTGTGGCTCGTGGTGGCGCTGATCGCCCTGCATGCCGTGACCATCGCGGGCGATTCCGGATCCATCACCGCCGGCACCGTCGGCGCCGCCACGCCCGAGGCGCAGGGCGCCACCATGGCGGTGCATTCCACGATCGGCTTCGGCACGTCGTTTCTAGGGCCGCTCGTCATCGGCGTGGCGCTCGATCACGCCGGCGGCAGCGCCAGCGCCAGCGGCTGGCTTGCCGCCTACGCCGTCATGGCGCTCGGCACCATGCTGGGCCCGTTGGCGCTCTGGCTCTGCCGCGAGCGCCGCGCCGCCTGACATTTCGCCGCAAGAAGCGGGAAGCAAACATCGAGCCGTCGCCCCATGCTCCGCGCTGCGTTGCAGGGAGACGCCGATGCGCAGCACCATGAACCGGACCGAATGGGCGCTGCTCCTCGCGCTGGCGCTGCTGTGGAGCGCCGTGTTCCTGTTCGCCAAGGTGGCGCTCGGCGAGATCAGGCCGTTCACATTGGTGCTCGCCCGCCTTGGCCTCGGCGCCGTGGCGCTGCACGTCATGGTGCGGCTTGGCGGCCGCGCCATGCCGTGGTCGCCGCGTCTCTGGGCGTCCTTCTTCGCCATGGGTGCGCTGAACAATCTGGTGCCGTTCTGCCTGATCGCCTGGGGCCAGACGCAGATCGCGAGCGGACTGGCAGCCATTCTCAACGCCACCACGCCGCTGTTCACGGTCATCCTGGCGCAAGTGCTGACCCGCGACGAACGGGCGACGGCGAACAAGATCGCCGGCGTGCTGGTCGGCATTGCCGGCGTTGCGGTGATGATCGGGCCCGGCGTTCTGCGGGGGCTAAGCGCCAATCTCGCGGCGGAGTTGGCGATCATCGGCGCCGCGATCTCCTATGCCTGCGCCGGAATCTATGGCCGCCGGTTTCGCGACCTGCCGCCGCTGGCTACGGCCACCGGACAAGTGACGGCAGGCGCCGTCATGATCCTGCCGTTGGCTTTGCTCTTCGACCGGCCGTGGGAATTGGCGCTGCCGAGCCTGAACGTCTGGGCGGCCGTGATCGCCTCGGCGATCTTCTGCACGGCGCTCGGCTACGCGGTCTACTTTCGCCTGCTCGCCACCGCCGGCGCCACCAATCTGCTTCTGGTGACCCTGCTGATGCCGGTCGGCGCCGTGTTGCTCGGCATGGTCGTGCTCGGCGAGCAGATTGCGGCGCGCGATTTCGCCGGCATGTCGCTAATCGCGCTCGGTCTCGCCGCTATCGACGGGCGCGCGCTCCATCTGCTGTCTTGGTTCCGGCCTCTGCCTTCGCGCGCGGATGCGCCTGCTCGTAAACGCTGAGCAAGCGTGCGGCATCCACTTCGGTATAGCGCTGCGTCGTCGAGAGCGACGCATGGCCGAGCAGTTCCTGGATGGCGCGCAAGTCGCCGCCGGCGGCCAAGAGATGCGTCGCGAAACTGTGACGCAGCGCGTGCGGCGTCGCTGTCTCGGGCAAGTTCAATGCGGCGCGCAACGCGCGCATGCGCTTTTGCACGATGGCGGGATCGAGGCGTTTGCCTTTGGCGCCGACGAAAAGCGGATCGCGCGCGCCGATCGGAAAAGGGCACGCCGAGCGATAAGCTGCGATGGCCTCGCGCACCGCAGGCAATACCGGGACCACCCGTTCCTTGCGGCCCTTGCCGACGATCCGCATGGCATCGCCGCTCGGCGCGTCGCCGCCGTTCAGGCCAAGGGCTTCGCCGATGCGCAGGCCCGAGCCATAGAGGAGCAAAAGCACGGCGGTGTCCCGGAGCGCGATCCAAGGCTCGCCGTCCGCTTCGCCCGCCGCATCGATTGTGTCGAGTGCCGCGGCTGCGGTCAGAGGCTTCGGCACGGCGCGCGGCAGTTTCGGCGAGCGCACCGCATGCACCGCGGCGTTGGAGACGTGGCCCTGCCGTTCCAGCCAGCGGAAGCAGCTTCGTATTGCCGAGAGCGCGCGCGCCGTTGACGCGGCGGCAAGGCCGGCGCCATGGCGCCGCGCCAGGAAGCTGCGGAAATCGGCGGCTTTCAGGCCGCCAAGCGCAGCGAAGTCCGGCGGATCGCCCAGATGATCGGTCAGAAACGCGCAGAAGGCGGCAATGTCCCGGCCGTAGGACTCGACCGTATGGGCAGAGGCGCGCCGCTCGGCCGCAAGCCACGCAAGCCAATCGGAAAGCGCCGCAGCCAGTTCCGGCGCGGCAACGATGGGCGTCAACCCGGAGGCAGGTCGAGCCATGCGCGAATGCAACGCTCAAGCGCGCGGGCAAGGAACTGCAGCAGCTCGGTGCCCTGGCCCGGGTGGAACTTGTCGTCCTGACGCGAGCCGATGGCCAGCAACCCGGCCGGCGCGAACGAGTTGACGCGAAGCCGCACCAGCGCGTCGGAACGGACCAGGTCGGCGGCGGGGCCGTACACGGCCAAAGATCGCGCGGTCGCCGAGCGCAACAAGATGTCGCGGCCGTGGCCGATCAGTTTGTCCACATCGCCTTGGGGCAGGACGTACACATTGGCGGTGGAGATGCGTGGCAGCGGGCCGCCGCTGGTCTCGACGCAAATCGTGACAACGTCGACATCGAGCATCTCGGCGAAATCGGCGGTCACGGTATGGATGAGGTGCTCGAAGCTGGTCGCGTCCAGCATGGCGAGCACCGCAGCATGAATCTGAGTCTGCGTCGCCATGTTGAAGCGGCTGGCGGCGATCAGCGCGCCCTGGCTGTCGTTGAGCCGAGCCAATTCCTTTTGCAGGCGCTCGAGCACGAAGCGCTGCATATCCACCACCGTCTTGCCGTTGCTGGTCGCGGGCGGCGTCAGCACTTCGAGAAGCTCCGGATGCTCGATCAGGAACCCCGGATGGCGGCGCAAGTAGGCGATGACCTGGCTGGCATTGAGCGGCTGGGAGCCTGAACGCAACTCGTGTTCGGGCGACGTGGTCACGGGGCGTCAGTTCTTGAGGATCGACTGGCCGGTCTTCTTCCAGTCGCTGAGGAATGCGTCCAAGCCCTTGTCCGTGAGCGGGTGGTGCGCGAGCTTGCGCAGCACGTCCGGCGGCACGGTCGCAACGTCCGCGCCCAGCTTCGCCGCCTCCACCACATGCATCGGATGACGCACGGAGGCGACCAGGACTTCGGTGGTGAAATTCTCGTATTGATCGTAGATCTGCACGATGTCGCGGATCAGCGCCATGCCGTCCTGGGAAACGTCGTCGAGCCGCCCGATGAACGGCGAGATGAACGCGGCCCCGGCCTTTGCGGCCAGGATCGCCTGGGTCGGCGAAAAGCAAAGGGTCACGTTGACCATGATCCCGGCCTGACTGAGCGTCTTGCAGGCTTTCAGGCCGGGCATGGTGAGCGGCACCTTGACGCAGACGTTCTTGGCGATGCCCGCCAGATGCCGGCCTTCGCTCACCATGGCGTCGAAATCGGTCGCCGTGACCTCGGCGCTGACCGGACCATCGATCACGGAGCAGATTTCCTTGATCACGTCGATGAAATTCCGCCCGGTCTTGCCGACCAGCGATGGATTCGTTGTCACGCCATCGACCAGGCCGGTGGCGGCCAGGTCGCGGATCTCCTTGGTATCGGCGGTGTCGAGGAAGAACTTCATGGCGCCATCTCCAGCAGCAACTTTGCCAGCGAGCAATAGGGACCGAGCGAAGCGGTCAGTAGAGTCGGGGGGGGGGGGGGGGGGGGGGGGGG
>DASQHM010000106.1:0-1973 GCA_035632095.1 Candidatus Cybelea sp.
CTGGCTGCACCGGATGCCGTTCAAGGTGCGCTTCCGCAAGTCGAGGCTGTACATCAGCGTGCTGCCGCCGCTCGGCATCGGCATTTTTTCCGGCATTCTGGTGGCGATCATGGGCGTCGGCGGCGGCTTCATCACCATCCCGGCCATGATCTTCCTGCTCGGCATGCCCACCATGCTGACCGTGGGCACGTCGCTGTTTCAGATCATCTTCGTCACCGTCAACGTGACCATGCTGCAGGCCATCAGCAACGAGACCGTGGACATTCCGCTGGCGCTGCTGCTGACCGTCGGCGGCGTCATCGGCGCGCAATTCGGCGCGGCCTGGGGGTTGCGCCTGAAGGCCGAGCAGTTGCGCGGCTTGCTGGCGCTTCTGGTGCTCGCGGTGGCGGGCAAGGTCGCCTACGACCTGGTTGCCGTGCCGCCGGACCTCTACAGCGTTACCGGCGCCGTCGGGGAGCCATAGCATGCGATGGTGCGCGAGTGTCCTGCTGGCGGCGGCGCTCGCCGCAACGGCGGCGCCGGTTCGCGCCGAGGAATGCACCGAGCAGGCCGTTGCGGTGGAGCGCGAACGCAACGTGCCGGCTGGCCTGCTGCACGCCGTCGCGCTGGTCGAAAGCGGACACAACGGAAAGCCCCATGCGTATGCGTTGCGCATCGCGCGCCGCGCCTATTACCCGCCGGACCGCGACGCGGCGCTGAAGCAACTCCGGAACGGCAAGAGCGGGTTCGTCCGGCAAGCCAACGTCGGCTGCATGCAGATTTCCCTGGCCGATTACGGCTGGGCATTCCGGCCGAGCGACGCCATCCTGGACCCGGCCGCCAATGTCCGCTTCGCCGCCGAATATCTGGTCGATTGGAAGGACCAATACGGGTCGTGGACCGCGGCATTGTCGCGTTACCAGGGCGGCAGCGCGATCGAACGCCGGATCTATGTCTGCACGGTGCGCGCGGTGCTGGCGCAATTGGTGCCGGCGTCCGCCGCCGCCATCGACGGCCGCCATTGTACCGGCAAGACGCATCCGCAGATCGACCCGGCGAATGTTTCCGAAGCCACGGCGCTTCGCGCCGCCGCGGCCAATAAATAGCGCCGCGAACTACCGGCGTCTCGGTCCCTTGAACTGGCGCGAGCCGGCTCTGCCCTGGGTGGAGCGGCCCGGCCTCGGTTGCTTGCCGTCGGGCCCCTTGGCCGGGCTGCCGATTTCCAGGTCGGCCTGTTCCAGGCGCCGGATTTCGTCGCGGATGCGCGCCGCTTCTTCGAACTCCAACTCGGCCGCCGCGTCCTTCATCCGTTTTTCCAGATCGGCGACGTGCGCCTTGAGATTGTGGCCGATCAGGTGTTTCGTCTCGTCGTCGCCCGTGTCCACCGTGTAGTGGTCGTTCTCGTAGACGCTCTGCAGGATATCGCCGATTTGCTTGCGCACGCTTTCCGGGGTGATGCCGTTCGCGATGTTAAAGGCCTGCTGCTTCTCGCGCCGGCGATTGGTCTCGCCGATCGCGTATTCGAGACTGTCGGTCATGCGGTCGGCGTAGAGTATGACCCTGCCGTCGATATTCCGTGCGGCGCGGCCGATGGTCTGCACCAGCGACGTCCCCGAGCGCAGGAAGCCCTCCTTGTCGGCGTCCAGGATTGCAACCAGGGCGCATTCGGGAATGTCGAGGCCCTCGCGCAGCAGGTTGATGCCGACCAGCACATCGAACACGCCGAGCCGCAAGTCGCGAATAATCTCGATGCGTTCCAAGGTGTCGATGTCGGAGTGAAGGTAGCGGACACGCACGCCCGATTCGTTCAGATACTCGGTCAGGTCCTCGGCCATGCGCTTGGTAAGTGTCGTCGCCAGCACCCTTTGGCCCTTCAGCGCCGCGGCGCGGCATTCTGCCATCAGGTCGTCGACCTGCTTTTCCACCGGGCGGACCATGCAGACCGGATCGATCAGCCCGGTCGGGCGGATCACCTGCTCGGTGAACACCCCGCC
>DASQHM010000107.1:0-36661 GCA_035632095.1 Candidatus Cybelea sp.
GGGCGGCGAGCAGCAGATGCTGGCGATCAGCCGCGCGCTGATGCTGCGGCCGCGGTTGCTGCTGCTCGACGAGCCGTCGTTCGGCCTGGCGCCCCTGATCGTGCAGGAAATCTTCGAAATCATGCGCGGCATCAATCGCGAGGAGAAGGTGAGCATGCTGCTGGTCGAGCAGAATGCCTCGCTCGCCCTCGAACTCGCGGACCATGCCTACCTGCTCGAAACCGGCCGCGTGGTGGTGTCCGGCACGAGCCGCATGATCCAGAGCGACGAGGCCATTCGCCGCTCGTACCTGGGCTATTAGCGAGGGAGACGGAATCGGCGCCATGGAAACCTTCCTGCACCAGGTCTTCTCGGGCCTCGCCACCGGCGGCATCTACGCATCGGTCGCCCTGGCGCTGGTCATGATCTATCAGGCGACGCACCACATCAATTTCGCCCAGGGTGAAATGGCGATGTTCGCGACCTACATCGCCTGGAGCCTGATCGACGCCGGCGTGCCCTATTGGGTGGCGTTCTTCCTGACCATCGTCATCGGCTTCACGGCCGGCGTCCTGATCGAGCGCATCATCGTGCGGCCGGTCGAGAACGCGCCGATACTCTCCGTGGTGATCGTGTTCATCGGCCTGCTGGTCATCATCAACTCGACGGCCGGCTGGATTTTCACCTACACGATCAAGAGTTTCCCGAGCCCGTTCCCCTCCTCGCCGCCCTTCGGCAGCAACCTGGTCTCCTATCACGAGCTCGGCTCGGTCACGATCACGCTCTCGGTGCTGACGGCGGTCTACCTTTTCTTCCGCTTCACGCCGCTTGGGCTTGCCATGCGCGCGGCGGCGCAGAACCCGTTGTCGAGCCGCCTGGTGGGCATCCGCGTCGGCTGGATGCTGGCGCTTGGCTGGGGCATGGCCGCGGGAATTGGCGCCGTCGCCGGCATGATGGTGGCGCCGATCGTCTTCCTCGATCCCAACATGATGGCGGGCATCCTGCTTTACGGTTTTGCCGGGGCCTTGGTCGGCGGCATCGACAACCCATGGGGCGCGGTCGCCGGCGGCTTCATCGTCGGCGTGCTCGAGAACATCGTCGGCGCGTACCTGATCGGAACCGAACTCAAGCTCACCGTGGCGCTGGTGATCATCATCGGCACGCTGGTCGTCAAGCCCGGCGGCTTGTTCGGCAGAACCTTCGTCATCCGGGTGTAGACCATGGCAAGCACGACCGAAACCTCCGCGGCCCCCGTCGCGATCTACGCAGGCCTTTCGGCGAAGAACTGGAAGATCCTCGGCATCGCCGCGGCCCTGGTGATCGCCAGCGTCCTGCCGCTCGGCCTGAGCAACTACCATATCTTCCAGCTGACCCTGGTGCTGATCTACGCGATTGCGGTGCTCGGGCTGAACATGCTCACCGGCTTCAACGGCCAGATCTCGCTCGGCCACGGCGCGTTCTACGCCATCGGCGCCTACACGACCGCGATCCTGATGGATCACTTCGGCATGCCCTATTGGGCGACGCTGCCGGTTGCCGCCGCGATCTGCCTCGTGTTCGGATTCCTGTTCGGCCTGCCGGCACTCCGGCTCGAAGGTCATTACCTGGCGCTCGCCACCTTCGCGCTCGCGCTCGCGACGCCGCAAATCCTGAAATACAAGAGCTTCGAGGATTGGACCGGCGGCGTGCAGGGCATCGTGCTGCTGAAGCCCAACCCCGCCCTGGGCTTGCCGGTCAACCAGGACCAATGGCTCTACTATTTCACCCTGGCGGTGACGGTGCTGTTGTTCCTGCTGGCGTGGAACCTGCTGCGCGGGCGCATCGGCCGGGCGATGATCGGCATCCGCGACCATCCGATCGCGGCGTCCGCCATGGGCATAAACACCTCGCTCTACAAGTCGCTTACCTTCGGGGTCAGCGCCATGTACACCGGCATCGCCGGCGGGCTTGGCGCCATCGCCGTGCAATTCGTGGCGCCCGACAGCTTCGATCTGTTCCTGTCGATCCGCTTCCTGGTGGGCGTCGTCATCGGCGGCCTGGCGACCATTCCCGGCGCGTTCTTCGGCGCGATCTTCATCGAATTCGTGCCGAACATCGCCGACCAGATTTCCAAAGCCGCGCCCTGGGCGATCTACGGCATTTTCCTGATCGTGTTCATGTACTTGATGCCGACCGGCGTCATGGGCCTGATCCGTGTGCTGTGGGCCAAGTACGGACGCCTGATGGTGAAGTGACAAATAGGATTGGCGGTTACCGCCTGACCGCGGCGGGGCTTCGTTGGGTTGAGCCTGCTTGGTATGATGAGCGAGGGACGGCGCCGGGGCCGTCCGTCCCCTGTCGCCGCAACGGCGGGGCCGCGCGTGTTATACAAATCCCGGTAAGGGATAAAAGGGTTGGCTTCCGCTCGTCGATGCAGAACGAGTAGAGCACATAGCGTGCCGGATGGGATGGTATCAACTTGGCCGCGTGGCGGCCGATGAAACGGAGGATGTAGGGCTAATGTGGAAAGCTAGCATTGCAGTATCCGGCATAGCGTTGCTCGGTACCGCGTTCGCCGCCAATCCGGCGGCGGCGGAAAAGAAATACGATCCAGGCGCAAGCGACACCGCGATCAAGATCGGGCAGACGATGCCCTATTCGGGTCCGGCTTCCGCCTACGGCACCATTGGCCGGGTCGAGGCGGCATACCTCAAGATGGTCAACGAGCAAGGCGGCATCAACGGCCGCAAGGTCACCATCGTCTCGCTCGATGACGCCTACTCGCCGCCGAAGGCCGTGGAGATGACGCGCCAGATCGTCGAGCAGGACGAAGTGCTACTCGATTTCAACCCGCTCGGCACGCCGACGAACACGGCGATTCAGAAGTATCTGAACTCGAAGAAAGTGCCGCAGCTTTTCGTGGCTACGGGTGCGACAAAGTGGGGCGACCCGCAGCATTTCCCGTACACGATCGGCTGGCAGCCGAACTACCAGACCGAAGCCGTCATCTACGCCAAGTACATCCTGCAGAACGTCAAGGATGCCAAGATCGGCGTCCTCTACCAGAACGACGACTTCGGCAAGGACTACGTGATCGGCCTGAAACGTGGTCTCGGCGACCAGGCATCCAAGCTGATCGTCAAGGAAGTCTCCTACGAGACGACCGATCCGACGATCGACTCGCAGATCATCACGCTGCAAGGCACCGGCGCCAACGTGTTCTTCAACGTGACGATCCCGAAGTTCGCGGCGCAGGCGATCCGCAAGACCTATGACATAGGCTGGAAGCCGACGCACATGATGACCAACGTGTCGGCCTCGGTCGGCTCCGTGCTGGTTCCCGCAGGTCTGGAAAAGGCCATCGGCATCATTTCGACCCGCTACCTGAAGGATCCGACCGATCCGGCCTTCGCCAACGACAAGGGCATGATCGAGTGGCAGGCCTTCATGAAGAAGTACTATCCGGAAGGCGACCTGAAGGATGCGAGCAACGTGTACGGTTACACGGTGGCGCAGGGCTTGGTCCAAGTGTTGAAGCAGTGCGGCGACGAGCTGACTCACGACAACGTCATGAAGCAGGCGTCGAACCTGAAGGACCTGGAGCTGCCGCTGCTCTCGCCCGGCATCAAGGTCAATACATCGCCCACGCATTGGTACCCGATCGACCAAGAACAGCTGATCAAGTTCGACGGCAAGGTCTGGGTGCCGTTCGGCGACGTGCTGAGCGGTTCGTGACGTTCGAGACTTGAGTACGCGCAACGCCGCCGGCGGACGCTGGTTCGTCGGCGGCGGATGCGAAACCGGCCGCCGGGAGCGGCCAAACGGAAGCAACCTCGCCGGCGCATAGCCGAACGGGGATCGGGGCGAGCGGCGGTCGCTGTTTGCCCCGAGCGATATGGGCACAATGGCGGGGCGGCATTCTTTGGATCACGGGAGGTGAATTGAACAGAACCTGAGAATCGAACACGCGTGCAAATTCAGTCGCGGAACACATCGGCGCGGCGGCGAAGCATTGGGAGCGTGCGGCCGCGCCATAACAGAATGGGAGGTTGCGATGACTGCTATGCGTTTTGCACTACCTTTGGCCGCGATCGGTCTGGCCCTTGCGGTCGCACCGGCTTCGGCGGAGAAGAAATACGGGCCCGGTGCCAGCGACACCGAAATCAAGATCGGCCAGACCATGCCCTACAGCGGTCCGGCATCGTCCTATGGCACCATCGGCAAGGTCGAAGGCGCCTATTTCAAGATGATCAACGACCAAGGCGGCGTAAACGGGCGCAAGATCAATCTGATCTCGCTGGACGACGGCTATTCGCCGCCCAAGACCGTGGAGCAGGTGCGCAAGCTCGTGGAAGAGGACCAGGTGCTCGCCCTGTTCCAGACCCTCGGCACGCCGACCAACACAGCGATCCACAAGTACGTGAACGCCAAGGGCGTGCCGCATCTTTTCGTGGCGACCGGCGCCACCAAATGGGCCGACCCGGAGCATTTCCCCTGGACCATGGGCTGGCAGCCCAACTACCAGGCCGAAGGGCACATCTACGCCAAGTACATCCTGCAGAACATGCCGAAGGGGAAAATCGGCATCCTGTACCAGAACGACGAATACGGTAAGGACTACGTGAAGGGCATCAAGGACGGCCTCGGCGACAAGGCGAGCAGCATGATCATCAAGGAGCTCTCCTACGAGACCACCGATCCGACCATCGATTCGCAGATCGTCACGCTGCAGGGATCCGGCGCCGACATTTTCTACGACGTCACCATTCCGAAGTACGCGGCGCAAGCGATTCGCAAATCTGCCGATATCGGTTGGAAGCCGGCGCATTTCCTCAACAACGTCTCGGCCTCGATCGGCGCCACCATCGTTCCGGCCGGCCCGGAGAAGGCGGTGGGGGTCATCTCGACGCAGTACCTGAAGGACCCGGTCGATCCGAAATGGGAAAACGACAAGGGCATGCTCACGTGGAAGGCGTTCATGGCGAAGTATTATCCGGAAGGCGACATCAAGGACGCCGGCAACAGCTTCGGCTATACGGTCGCCATGGCGATGGTGCAGGTGCTGAAGCAGTGCGGCGACGACTTGACCCGCGAGAACGTCATGAAGCAGGCGGCAAGTTTGAAGGATCTTGAGTTGCCGCTGTTCCTGCCCGGCATCAAGGCCAACACCAGCCCGACGCACTTCTCGCCGCTCACCCAGGAGCAGCTCATCAAGTTCGACGGCAAGACCTGGGTATTGTTCGGCGATCTGATCAACGGCTAGTCGCGTATAGTCGAAACCTGGATTGATGGCATCGGGGCCGCCGGCATCGGCGGCCCCGCTTTTCTAGGATCGAACACGGAGGGCCACGATGACCAGGTCCTGGGTAACGCTTGCAGCGATTCTGGCGGCGTTGGCCGGCGGCGTATCGGCGGCGCAAGCCGAGAAGAAATACGGCCCCGGCGTCACCGATGCCGAGATCTACCGCGGCCAAACCATGGCGCATGTGTTGCGCGACTTCGGCGACGAATTGACGCGCGAGAACCCGATGCGGCATGCGGCGTCGATCAAGGGATTGGCCTTGCCAATGCTTTTGCCCGGCATCACGATTAATGCCAGCCCGACCAGCTTCTATCCGATCCGGCAGGAGCGATTGCAGCGGTTCGACGGCAACGAATGGGTTCTGTTTGGAGTTGTAATCGGCGGCTGACAAAGCCGAAAACTTGGGGAGGACAAACACCATGCGTATCGCTTCCTGGACGATCACGGCGGCGCTGTGCCTTGCCGCGAGTACGGCGTTCGGCGCCGACAGGAAATACGGACCCGGCGTCAGCGACACCGAGATCAAGATCGGGCAGACCATGCCCTATAGCGGTCCGCTGTCGGCTTATGGCGCCATCGGCAAGGCGGAAGCCGCGTACTTCAAGATGGTCAACGAGAAGGGCGGCGTGAACGGCCGGAAGATCGACTTCGTCACGCTCGACGACGGGTACCAGCCGCCGAAGACCGTGGAGGTGACGCGCAAGCTGGTGGAAGAGGACCAAGTGCTCGGCATCGTCGGCAGCCTCGGCACGCCGACCAACGTGGCGATTCACAAATACCTCAACGGCAAGCAGGTGCCGCAGCTCTTCGTCGCCACCGGCGCCACCGAATGGGGCGATCCGGAGCACTTTCCCTGGACCATGGGCTGGCAGCCGAGTTACCAGGTCGAGGGCCACATCTACGCCCGCTACATCATGAAGAACCTGCCGAACACCAAGGTGGCGGTGCTGTACCAGAACGACGATGCCGGCAAGGACTACCTGAAGGGCATCACCGACGGGTTCGGCGACAAGGCAGGCAAGTTCATCGTCAAGGCGGTGTCGTATGAGGTCACCGATCCGACGGTCGACTCGCAGGTGGTGACGCTGCAAAGCTCCGGCGCCGACACGTTCTTCAATCCCGCCGCGCCGAAGCAGGCGGCGCAAGCCATCCGCAAGGCTTACGATGTGGGCTGGAAGCCGAAGCAGTTCCTGGGCTCGATTTCAGCGTCCGTGCAATCGGTGCTGAAGCCGGCCGGCTTCGAAAAGGCCGCCGGGCTCATCACCGCCGCCTATCTGAAGGATCCGACCGACAAGACCTGGGCGAACGACCCGGCCTACAAGGACTGGCTGGCGTGGATGAAGAAGTACAATCCCGAGGGCAGCGTCGAGGATTCCTTCAACGTCTACGGCTACACCGTCGCCATGACGGTGGTGAAGGTGTTGCAGAAGTGCGGCAACGATCTGACCCGCGAGAATCTGATGAAACAGGCCGCGAACATGAATTTCGAACTTCCCATGTTGCTGCCCGGCATCAAGGTCAATACGGCGCCGACCAATTTCTTTCCCGTGCACCAGATGCATCTGCAGAAGTTCGACGGGGAGAAATGGATCCTGTTCGGCGACGTGATCGGCGGGTAAGGCTGGGGCGGGCAGGCGGCGGGGCAGGCCCGAAGCGGGCTTGCCGGCTGGCAGCACCGCTGGTTGAATTGAACGCCACGGTTTGAATCCGCCTCAGGGAAGGAACGGACATGGTCAGGTATATGCAGAGCGCCGCCGCGCGCGCTTCGCTGGCGGCCGCATTGGCGTTTCTGGTCGCCGGCGGTGCCGCGGCACAGAAGAAATACGATCCCGGCGCCACCGATACCGAGATCAAGATCGGCCAAACCATGCCGTACAGCGGCGGCGCCTCCGCCTACGGCACCATCGGCCGCTCCGAGGCGGCGTATTTCAAGCTGATCAACGAACAGGGCGGGGTGAACGGGCGCAAGATCAACCTCATCTCGCTCGACGACGGCTTGAGCCCGCCCAAGACTGTCGAGCAGACCCGGCGTCTGGTCGAGCAGGACAACGTGCTGTTCATGTTCCAGATGCTCGGCACGCCGACGAGCATCGCGGCGCGCAAGTACCTGAACGCCGCCAAGGTGCCGCAGCTTTTCGTCGCTTCGGGAGCAACGGCTTGGACCGACTACGAGCATTATCCTTGGACGATCGGCTGGCAGCCGAACTACCAGACCGAGGCGCATGTCTACGCGCGCTATATCCTCGAGCACAAGCCGGACGCCAAGATCGCGATTCTCTACCAGAACGACGATTTCGGTAAGGACTACATCAAGGGCTTGCGCGACGTGTTCGGCGACAAGGCCGACAAGCTGATCGTCGCGACCGTCAGCTACGAGGCCAACGACCCGACCGTGGAATCCCAGGTGGTGACCCTGGCCGGATCCGGAGCCACGGTGTGGTTCAACGGCGCGACGCCGAAGTATGCCGCGCAATCGATCCGCAAGGCCTACGACATCGGCTGGAAGCCGCTGCAGTTCCTGACGTCCGTCTCGGAATCGGTCGGCGCAGTGTTGCAGCCTGCCGGCCTCGAAAAAGCGGTCGGCATCATCTCCATCGGTTACTTGAAGGATCCGACCGATCCGCAGTGGCAGAACGAGCAGGGCTTCAAGGATTGGGCCGCCTGGATGAAGAAGTATTATCCCGAGGGCAACACGGCCGATATCTACAATGTCTGGGGCTATTCCGCGGCGACGACGCTGATTTACGTGCTGAAGCAGTGCGGCGACAATCTGACCCGCGAGAACGTCATGCACGAAGCCACCAACATCAAGGAACTGAAGTTGCCCCTGCTGTTGCCCGGCATCACGCTCGGCACCAGCCCGACCCATTACGCGCCGATCAGCTCGCTGCAATTGCAGCGCTTCGACGGCAAGAACTGGGTGCTGTTCGGCGACGTGATCGGCGGATAGAGCGGGAGCGTTCCTCATGCTTCGACAAGCTCAGCATGAGGTCTCTTGCCCAACCTCACCCTGAGCCTTTCGAAGGGTGAGGTTGGTCCGTCTTTTTACTCCGCGGCTGAAGCCGCCGGAGCGGACGGTGCGCGGAAGACGGCAAGCAGGTTCGCCTCGCGCGCCTTGGCCTTCTCGATGCTGCGCTCCTTCACGTGGCCGAAGCCGCGAATATGTTCCGGCAACGACGCGATCTGCAGGGCCAGCGAGTGGTTCTGCGAATTCAACGAGCCCAGCAGCTCGCCGACCACGGCGCGATACTCGTCGATGAGCCGCCGCTCCATGCGGCGCTCGGCCGTGTAGCCGAACGGATCGAACTTGCCGCCGCGCAGCCGCTTCAGCTTGGCGAGCACGCCGAAGGCCCGGAACACCCAAGGCCCGTAGGCGCGTTTCTGCAACTCGCCGGTCACCGGGTCGCGGTACGCGAACAGCGGCGGGGCCAGATGGAATTCGAGGGTAAAGTCGCCGTCGAATTGCGCCGCGAGTTTGCGCCGGAATTCGCCGTCCGTATAAAGCCGCGCGACCTCGTACTCGTCCTTGTAGGCCATCAGCTTGTAGAGCGATGTCGCAACCGCTTCGGCAAGGCCGGTCCGCCCCTTGGCCTTGTCGCGCTCAGCGGCCGTGACCTGATCGACGAAGCGGCGGTAGGTGTCGGCGTAGGCCGCATCCTGATACGCGGTCAGCAATTCGACCCGGCGCGAGACGATATCGCCCAAGCCCGGCGCGAAATGTTTTTCCTCGCGCATGGCCGGCTTCGCCGCGCGTTCCACGGCCGCGCGGTCGTGCGCCGCGAGCCTGCCCCAGGCAAGGGTGCGCTTGTTGGTTTCGACGGCGACGCCGTTCAACTCGATGGCGCGCTCGATCGAAGCAAGCGAGAGCGGGACCAGGCCCTTTTGCAGGGCGAAGCCCAGCATGAACAGGTTGGTGGCGATGGAATCGCCGAGCAGCGCCGTGGCGAGGCCCGTGCCGTCGATGAAATCGGCATTCGGTTCGCCGGTCGCCTGGCGGATCGATCGCATCATGCCTTCGGCGTGGAAATCCACGTCGCCGTCGGAAATGAACGCGGCGGTCGGCGCCACGTAGGAATTCACCACGGCCTTGGTGGTGGCCTGCTCGACGCGGCTCAGCGCCATCGGCCCCGCCGCGACCACCATGTCGCAGCCGAGCAGCAAGTTGGCGCCGCCGGCGGCGATGCGCACCGCATGCACGTCTTCCGGCTTCGGCGCCAGGCGAATGTGGCTCATCACCGCGCCGTTCTTCTGCGACAGGCCGGTGAAGTCGAGCACCGAGCAGCCTTTGCCCTCCAGATGCGCGGCCATGCCGAGCAGCGCGCCGACGGTGATGACGCCGGTGCCGCCGATGCCGGTGACCAGAATGCCGTAAGGTTCGGTCAGGCTCGCCGGCTTCGGCATCGGCAGCGCCGCGAACGGATCGTCGGCGACCGCGGCGACTTTGCGTTCGGCGCGCCGCACCTTGCCGCCGTGCACGGTGACGAAGCTCGGGCAAAAGCCCTTCACGCAGGAGAAGTCCTTGTTGCAGTTCGATTGGTCGATCTGCCGTTTGCGCCCAAGCTCGGTTTCGAGCGGCTTGACCGAGACGCAATTGGATTTCTCGGAACAATCGCCGCAGCCCTCGCAGACCGCATCGTTGATGAATACCCGCTTCGGCGGATCGGGATAGAGCCCGCGCTTGCGCCGCCGGCGTTTCTCCGCCGCGCAGGTCTGGTCGTACACCAGCACGGTGAGCCCTTTGATCTCGCGGAGAGCGCGCTGAACCTGATCCAGTTCGTCGCGATGGCGGATTTCCACGCCCGGCGCGAAGTCGGCGCCGACCGGGTACTTGTCCGGCTCGTCGGTGACGACGACGACCTTCTTGGCGCCTTCCGCCGCGACCTGCCGCGTCACTTCCGGCACGGTGAGCTGGCCTTCGACCGGCTGTCCGCCGGTCATGGCGACCGCGTCGTTGAACAGGATCTTGTAGGTGATGTTGACGCCGGCCGCCGCCGACGCGCGCACGGCCATCAGGCCGCTGTGGAAATAGGTGCCGTCGCCCAGGTTCTGGAAGACGTGCGCTTCCTTGGTGAACGGCGCCTGGCCGATCCAGTTCACGCCTTCGCCGCCCATGTGGGTGATCGTCGCGGTGCGCCGGCCCGGCATGCTGAGCGCCATGCCGTGGCAGCCGATGCCGGCCATGGCGCGGCTGCCTTCGGGCACGTTGGTCGAGGTGTTGTGCGGGCAGCCGGAGCAGAAATACGGGATGCGCGCGGCGCCGGGCGCCGAGCTGCTCTGCCGCTCCTTGCCTTCGAGCCGCGCCAAACGCTGGCGCAGTTCGGGACTCTCGCCGCGCATCTTCATCAGCCTTCCGGCAATGGCGCGGGCAACTCCGGTCGGATCAACCTCGCCCTCGGTCGGCAACAGGAACCGGCCGTCCTCATCGCGCTTGCCGACGATGCGGGGGCGCTTGGCCGCATCCATGTTGTAGAGCAGCTTGACGAGCTGATCCTCGATGATCGGGCGCTTTTCCTCGACCACCAGCACCTCGTCCAGGCCCGCGGCGAAGGCGCGCGCGCCTTCGGGTTCGAGCGGCCAGGTCAGCCCGACCTTGTAGACGCGGATGCCCATCTCCGCCGCCTTGGCGGGTGTGAGGCCGAGTTCGTCGAGCGCCTGGCGCACGTCGAGATAGGCCTTGCCCGTCGTGACGATGCCGAAGCGGGCGTTCGGCGCATCCAGCACGACGCGGTCGATGCGGTTGGCGCGTGCGAACGCGGCCACCGCCTGCATTTTCGGTCCGTGCAGGCGCGCCTCCTGCATCATCGGCGGGTCCGGCCAGCGAATGTTGAGCCCGCCCTGGGGCAGCGTGAAGTCGCTCGGAATCACGATCTTGAGCCGCTCGGGATCCACATGCACCGATGCGCCGCTCTCGACCGCTTCCGATACGGCCTTGAAGCCGATCCAGCAGCCGGTGTAGCGCGACATGGCGAAACCGAGCAGGCCGAAATCCAGATACTCCTGCACGTTGGCTGGATTGAGGACCGGGATCATCGCCGCCTGGAAGATCTGCTCGCTCTGATGCGGCAGCGTGGAAGACTGGCAGCCGTGGTCGTCGCCGCACACCACGAGCACGCCGCCGTGCTTTGACGAGCCGGCGGCGTTGCCGTGCTTCAGCGGGTCGGCCGAACGGTCGACGCCCGGGCCCTTGCCGTACCAAATGGCGAACGCGCCATCGACGGTCGCGCCCGGAAACAGGTTTACTTGCTGGCTCCCCCAGACCGCGGTCGCTGCCAGGTCTTCGTTCACGCCCGGCTGGAAATGGATGTTGTTGTTGGCGAGGAAGCGTTTCGCGCTCCACAGGGCGTTGTCGTACATGCCGAGCGGCGATCCGCGGTAGCCAGAAATGAAGCCGCCGGTGTTCAATCCGGCCGCCTTGTCGCGCTGGCGCTGCATCATGGGTAGTCGCACCAGCGCCTGTATGCCGGTCAGGTAGACCCGGCCGGATTCCCGCGTGTAGCGGTCGTCCAGCGCATAGGCGGTGTCGATCGTTGCAGGGTTGAGCTGCATGGCGGGCGTCCTCTCCGCGCGCAACAGGCGCGCACTAATCTCGGCGGCGCGCCTGAGGTGCGCCGTTTTGGCCAAGTCTAGAGGCCGATACCGGGGCTGACAATGCGGGCCGGCCCGGTATCATGGGCGCCATGCGCGTTCTGCTGATCGAGGACGACGGCCAAACGGCGGCCTACGTGATGAAGGGCTTGCGCGAGGCGGGGCACGCCGTCGACCACGCCGCCGACGGCCGCGAAGGGCTGCATCTGGCGGTCGGCGAACCTTATGACGCCTTGATCGTCGATCGCATGTTGCCGGGGCTCGACGGCCTCGGCATCGTCCAGGGCTTGCGCAAGGCGGGCAAGACGACCCCGGTTCTGTTCCTCTCCGCCATGGGCGAGGTGGACGATCGCGTCAAGGGTCTCAAGGCCGGCGGCGACGACTATCTGACCAAGCCCTTCGCCTTCGCCGAGCTGCTGGCCCGGCTCGAGGCGCTGGCGCGCCGCGGCGGCGCGGAACCGGCGGAAACCCGGCTGAGCTGCGCCGATCTCGAAATGGACTTGCTCGCCCGCACGGTGAAGCGCGCAGGTCAGTCCATCGACCTGCAGCCGCGCGAGTTCCGTTTGCTCGAGTACCTGCTGCGCAACGCCGGGCAGGTGGTGACCCGCACCATGCTCCTGGAAAAGGTCTGGGACTATCACTTCGACCCGCAGACCAACGTGATCGATGTGCATATCAGCCGGCTGCGTCAGAAGATCGATCGCGACTTTTCGCCGCCGCTCATCCACACCGTGCGCGGCGCCGGCTATTGCTTGCGCTCCGGAGGCGAGTGACCGAGCGCCGGTTTCATGCGGCGTCGTGGAAGATCACACCGAGCGTGAACCGCAATCCCCGCGTGACGCGGCTGACGCCATGCCGGAGCACCGTCCGATAGGTGCCGCGCGTTCCTGCCGCCGGCCGGTGCCGCGTGGCGAAGATCACGCCCTCGCCGCGCATCAGCGGCACGACCTCCGCCCGGCTTTGCGCCCGCGGACGCTGCTCGACCAGCACGAACTCGCCGCCCTCGAAATCTGCGCTCCGCTGGGTCAGCGCGATGGTGAGCTGCAGCGGAAACACCACGTCGCCGTAGATGTCTTGATGCAGGCAGTTGTAGTCGCCGGCTTCGTAGCGCAACAGCAACGGCGTCGGGCGCTTTTGTCCGGCCTCATGGCAAATCCGCAAAAAAGCGCTCAGCTTATCGGGGAACGGCGTCGTGAGGCCGAGCGCCGGCGCCCAGCGCCGTGCGACTGGCGCCAGATGCGGATAAAGCGCCGCCCGCAAGGTCTGCACCGCTTCGGGCAGCGGCGATGAAAAATACTTGTATTCGCCGCGGCCGAAATTGTGCCGCTGCATCACCACGCGCGACCGGAAACCTTCGCCGCCGTAGAGCGCGACGAGATCGGCGCATTCCGCCGCCGACAGCAACGGGCCGGTGGTGGCGAAGCCGCGCGCATCCAGATCGGCGGCAATGCCCGACCAATCGAGCGCATCGATGCGTTCGGCAAGAGACTGGATCTGCGTGGCGCGGTTCATGTCGCCAGCATGATCGATCTTTTTCGGGCCCGCCATCCGCCTATTGCGGCCGATGTCGCGCGGCCCATATTGTGCGGACGATGCATCGTCTCGCTGTGCTACCGTTCCGCGCCATGACGCCAAGCCCGTTTCGCACATCCGTCTTCCGGGTGGCCATGGCCTATATGGGCCTGTTCGCGCTTTCCGGCGTTGCTCTGGTCGGCTTCATCTACTGGACGACGACGGCGGTCATCGATTCTCAGGCCGATGCGACCGTGGATGCGGAGATTGTCGGGCTGGTCGAACAGTACCAACGGGACGGCATCGACGGGTTGGCGCGCTCCATCCGGCTCAGGGTTCAAGGCATCCGGCCGGAAGGCGGCATCTACTTGCTGACCCAACCGGACTACTCGCTGATCGTCGGGAACCTGCGCGGCTGGCCCAGGCAAGAGCCGAACGCGGATGGATGGCTTGAATTTCCGATCGAAGAGCTGAGCCGGCCGAACGCCCCGTCGTCGATCGCGCGCGCCCGCACATTCAAGCTCGCGGGCGATTTTCACCTCCTGGTCGGGCAGGATTTGACCGAGCGGCGGATCTTTCAGCGGATTGTCGTTCTGTCGCTGGTCGGCGGCCTCGGCGTGGTGCTGGTCTTGGGGCTGGCCGGCGGCATCGTGACCGGCCGAAACCTGCTGCGCCGGCTCGACGGCATCAACGCCACCAGCGCCGAGATCCTGGCCGGTAGCCTCGATCGCCGCGTTCCGGTCGGCCGCCGCAACGACGAATTCGACCGCCTGGCCGAAAACCTCAATCAGATGCTGGACCGGATCGAGCGGCTGATGACGGGAATGCGCGAGGTCACCGACAACGTCGCGCACGACCTGCGGAGCCCCCTCACGCGATTGCGCGGGCGCCTCGAGTTGCTCTTGCTCGGTCGGCCGGCCGAGAACGAGGACCGGCGCGCCGTCGAACAGGCGATCGGCGAGGTGGACGATCTGCTTGGCACGTTCAACGCGCTGCTTAGCATCGCGCAGGCGGAAGCGGGTACACCGCGGGCGGGTTTCCAGCCGCTCGATTTGGCGGACGTCGCGCGCGACGTGGCCGAGCTGTACGAGCCGCTGGCGGAAGCCAAGGGAATTGCCTTCGCAATGGACCTTTCGCCGGGACAAGTCGTGCAAGGGGACCGTCATTTACTCAGTCAGGCGCTGGCAAACCTGCTGGACAACGCCGTGAAGTACACCCCGGCGGGCGGGCGCATCGCACTCTCCGTGACGAAGAACCGCAGCGTCGTCGTGGCCGACACGGGGCCGGGGGTGCCCGAAGCGCTGCGCGGCAAAGTGCTGGAACGCTTCGTGCGCCTCGAACAGAGCCGCTCGACGTCCGGCAGCGGATTGGGGTTGAGCCTGGTTTCGGCGGTGGCGAAGCTGCATCGGGCCGAATTGGCGCTCGACGACAACCACCCTGGCCTCAAGGTGACCTTGGCGTTTCCGACATAGCCGCCGGACATATTCGTCGCCGGAAAAATTAGCCGGCGCGGCGAGAGCTCCGACCCGCCGCGCCGGCCGACCTGGACAACATCGCGCTCAGCCGGCGGGGGGCTAAGGCCGTTGCGCGACGTTGCCGAGGTCTTACGAAACCGCTCATGAATTCGCCAGCCCCAAGGCCACGTAGATGCTGTTGCCGTGTCTGTTGACCAGCAGCAGCGCCGATTTCTTCCCGTTGTGGGCCTCCTGCTTCAGGTGCCCCTTTACCTGCGACGGCGAGGTCACGTCGTCGCGGCCCACCTTCTCGATCACGTCGCCCGGTTGCAGGCCTTGCTCCGCCGCCGGTCCGCCGTCCTGCACGCCGACGATGAGCACGCCGCGCACCTCTTTCGGCACGTCGAAGCGCTGCCGCGTCGCCTCGTTCAGGGGCGCCAGCGCCAAGCCGTAGGCGTGCGACGATGCGTCGCTGTCGGAATCTTCGTTGCTCGCAACCTGCTGCTGGTCATCCTTCATCTGGGCGATCGTGGCGTGGAGCGGCACTTCGCGGCCATCGCGCCACACCGTGATGTCGACCGCCGTACCGGCATGGGTTTCCGCAACGAGGCGCGGCAGATCGTGCATGGCGTCGACCGCCTTGCCGCCGTAAGCCACGATCACGTCGCCTTGGCGCACGCCGGCCTTGGCCGCGGGCGCGTCCGGCGTCGCGGCGGCGACCAGCGCGCCGCGCGGCTTGTCGAGGCCGAGATTGTCGGCGATTTCCGGAGTCACCTGCTGAATCTGGACGCCGAGCCAGCCGCGATCCACCTTGCCGCTGGTCTTCAGCGCGCCGATCACCGGCTTGGCCAGGGTTGCCGGAATGGCGAAACCGACGCCGACGCTGCCGCCGTTCGGCGAAATAATCGCCGAGTTGATGCCGATGACGCGGCCCTGAATGTCGAACAAGGGTCCGCCGGAATTGCCGCGATTAATCGGCGCGTCGACTTGCAGGTAGTCGTCGAAGGGGCCGCTGTTCAGGTTGCGGCCGCGCGCCGAGACGATACCCGCGGTCACGGTGCCGCCGAGACCGAACGGATTGCCGACGGCCACCACCCAGTCGCCGACCTTGGATTTGTCGGAGTCGCCGAACTCGACGTAGGGAAGCGGATGACCTGCGTTGACCTTGAGCAAGGCCAGGTCCGTCTTCGCATCCCGGCCGACCAGTTTCGCCGGCAATTCCTTGCCGTCGCTCATGATGACTTTGATCGCCGAGGCATTGCCCACCACGTGATTGTTGGTAACCACATAGCCGGACGGGTCGATGATGAAGCCCGAGCCGAGCGAGGTCACCTTTTGGGGAGCGCTGCCGCGCTGCTGCTGCTGGAAAAACCGCTTCATAAGATCGTTGAACGGCGAGCCGGGCGGAAACTGGGGCGCATCGTCGTCCGACATGGCCGTGGCATCGACCTTCTGTGTGGTGGAGACGTTGACCACCGCGGGGGCCACCCGTTCGACCAGCGGGGCAAAGCTCGCCGGGGCGGCGAAATTCTGCGCGGTCGCAGGCAGCGGGGCTTCGGCGCGGGCGGGAAACTCGCGGCCGGCCCCGAACATGGCGAGCGACAGCGCCACGATGGCGGTGGTTGCGAATGCGGCGCGGCGGAGAACCTTGCTCTTCGCGCTGCCAGGTTGGGGAGATGGATTCATCGGTCGTGCTCCGGGGGAATTCGTCTTTGCGGTAGAAATAGCGGCCAACGCCTAACGGCTGCATGAAGGGCGCATTAAATCTTCGTAATGTTTGCCGTTTGCGCCGCCCAGGCATGCGTTGCGCCTGCGTTTCGCGCTGCCTACTATCCGCCGCAGGGGGAAGCGCCATGCATCGGATGCGCGACGAAGTTCACTACGGCGACCGCGTCATGCGCTGCTATGCGGAGCGCCCGGCGCATGTGGACGCCTTGCTCAGAGCGGCAGTGAGGGCGCGCCCCGACGCCGAAGCGCTGACCGAAGGCGAGACGCGGATCACCTATGCCGAGCTGGATGCGGCGGTCGGCCGCATCGCGGGCAATCTGGCGGCAATCGGCATCGGCAAGGGCGATCGCGTCGCCCTGATCCTCGGCAACCGCAGCGAATTCGTATCGGCGACCTTTGCGGTCGCCCGGCTCGGCGCGATTTCGGTGCCGCTCAACATTCGCCAGCGACAACCGGAAAACGATTACGTGCTTCGCCATTCCGGCGCCAAAGCCGTGATCCACGAAGCCGATCTCGCCGCCGAGATTCCCGATGTCGCAAGCCTGCCGGAGCTGGCGCATCGCTTTGCGGTCGGCGGCAGCGCTGCCGGATCGCGGCCCTTCGCCGATCTGCAGCGCCCGGTCGCGGCGCCGGCGCCCGTGGACATCGCCGAAGAGGACACTTTCAGCATCCTCTACACCTCGGGCACGACGGGGCGGCCCAAAGGCGCCATGCTGACCCATCTCGGCACCATGCATTCGTGCCTGCATTTCGTGCTCGGTTGGGGTCTTGGACCGGAAGACGTGAGCATCCTGGCAGTGCCCGCGTCGCACGTGACCGGCCTCGTCGCCGTCATACTTCCCATGGTGCTGGCGCAGGGCCGCACGGTCATCATGCCGGCGTTCAAGGCGCGGACGTATCTCGAACTGGCCGCGGCGGAGCGGGTCACCTACACCATCATCGTACCGGCCATGTACAACCTCTGCCTGCTCGATCCCGAATTCGACCGCTTCGATCTGTCGCGCTGGCGCGTGGGCGCCTACGGCGGCGCGCCCATGCCGGAGGCCACCATCAAGACCTTGGCGCAAAAGCTGCCGCGCATGGTTCTGTGCAATGCTTATGGCGCGACCGAGACCACGTCGCCGACCACCATGATGCCGCTCGGCCAGGGTATCGCGCACTCGGACAGCGTCGGCAAGGTCGTCGCCTGCGGCGAAGTGCGGATCATGGACGACGAGGGACGCGAAGTGGCGCCGGGCGAACCGGGCGAAATCTGGACCGCCGGGCCGATGGTCATCCCTGGCTACTGGAACAATCCGGAGGCGAACGCCGCCAACTTCGTCGGCGGCTTCTGGAAATCGGGCGACATCGGGTCGAAGGATGCCGACGGCTATCTAAAAGTGTTCGATCGCAAGAAGGACATGATCAATCGCGCCGGATTCAAGGTCTATTCGGCGGAAGTCGAGAACGTGCTCAGCCATCACCCGGAAATCGTCGAATGCGCCGTGATCGGGCGGCCCGATCCGGTGCTCGGCGAAAAGACGCACGCGTTCATCGTGCCGAAATCGGGCGCGGTTAGCGAGGCAGACATCCGCGCCTTCTGCCGCACCCGCATGGCCGACTACAAAATTCCCGACCGGATCACCTTCCTGGCGGATGCCTTGCCGCGGAACGCCAACGGCAAGATTCAAAAGCCTGCGCTGCGGGAAATGATCGCCGCCGAGGCGTGAGACTTGGCGGGCGAATTGAAATGCGTTCGGGACACTGAGACATTGCGATAACAAAGAGTTGTAGCGCGTCCGCTTTGCCGCCAAGCTTTACTCAAGCCTCATATGTCAGGCGGAACAAACGGCAGGGGAGGATCGCCATGGATCTCGGGTTGAAGGGCCTTAAGGCCATCGTGACGGGCGGCACCAAGGGCATCGGCCGCGCATCGGCAGAACGCCTTGCCGCCGAAGGCGCCGATGTGGCGATTTGCGCGCGCAACGCCGGCCAGGTCGAGGCAACCATAAAATCGCTGAAATCGAAGGGCGTGAACGCCAGCGGCGCCGCCATCGACGTGGGCGACGGGTCGGCCTTGAAGAAGTGGGTCGCGGATTCCGCCAAGGCACTCGGCGGCATCGACATCGTCGTGTGCAACGTCAGCGCGATCGCGATCAACAAGGACGAGGAGTCCTGGCAGAAGGAATTCAACGTCGACATGATGCACACGGTGCGGACCATCGAGGCGGCCATGCCGTACCTGGAGAAGTCGAAGGCTGGCTCGATCGTTGTGGTGTCGTCGGTGTCGGGATTCGAGATCGATTTCGCCGCGGGCCCATACGGCGCCATGAAGGCGGCGCTGATCCACTATTGCTCGGGCCTGTCGCACCAGCTCGCCTCGAAAGGCATCCGCGCCAACGCCGTCTCGCCGGGCAACACCTATTTCATCGACGGCGTGTGGAACCAGATCGAGAAGGGCATGCCCGATCTCTATAAGTCCGCGCTCGCCGCCAATCCCACGGGCCGCATGGCGCGGCCGGAGGAGATCGCCAACGGCGTCGCCTTCCTGGCGAGCCCGGCGGCGAGCTTCGTCACCGGCACCAACCTCGTCATCGACGGCGCGCTCACCAAGCGCGTCCAGTTCTGACGCGCCGGGGTTTGCGTCCATGGCGACCTTGACCAAACACACCATCCACAAAGAGCACGGCCATTGCGGCTGGAACAACGCCTTCAAGCCGGCGCTGACCATTGCGCCGGGAACCACGGTCGATTTCGAGACCCGCGACGCCTCCGGCGGCCAACTTACCGCCAAGTCAACGGCCGCCGATGTGCCAAAACTCGATCTGGCGCTGGTCAATCCGGTGACCGGGCCGGTCTATGTGGATGGGGCCGAACCCGGCGACGTCTTGAAGGTGACCGTGCTCGGCTTCCAGCCATCGGGCTGGGGCTGGACCGCGAACATTCCGGGTTTCGGCCTGCTCGCCGATCAGTTCCCAGAGCCAGCGCTGCATCAGTGGAAATACGCGACCGACGGCAAATCGCCCGCCATGTTCGGGCCCGGCGGACGCGTGCCGATCCGCCCGTTCACCGGAACCATCGGCGTCGCGCCGGCGGAACCCGGTTTGCACAGCATCATCCCGCCGCGCCGCGTCGGCGGAAACATGGACGTGCGCGACATCGCCGAAGGCACGGAGCTCTATCTTCCGGTGGAGTGCAAGGGCGCGATCTTTTCGGTCGGCGATACCCACGCGGCGCAGGGCGACGGCGAGGTCTGCGGCACGGCGATCGAAAGTCCGATCGGCGTTTCGTTGAAGTTCGACGTGATCAAGCGCATGCCGCTCAAGTTTCCGCGCTATACGACGTCGGGCCCGGTGGCTCGGCATATCGACTCGAAGGGCTACGAGGTGGTGACCGGGATCGGGCCCGACCTGATGCGGGGCGCCAAGGATGCGATCTCGGGCATGGTCGACCTGCTGTCGAAGCGGCACGGCATGAAGCCGGTCGAGGCCTACATGCTGCTCAGCGTTTGCGCCGACCTTCGCATCAGCTCGATTGTCGACGTGCCCAATTGGGTGGTGAGCTGCTACTTCCCGCGCCAGGTTCTGGACTAGAAGACTCGGAGAGGATCTGCCCATGGACTACCGCACCCTCGGCATGAGCGGCATGAAGGTCTCGCCGATCTGCCTCGGCACCATGATGTTCGGCGGGCCGACCGACGAGCGCACTTCGGCCCGCATCGTCGCCAGCGCGCGCGACGCCGGCATCAACTTCCTCGATACGGCCGACGCCTACAACGACGGCCGGTCCGAGGAAGTCTGCGGCCGCATCATCAAGGCGGACCGCGACAAATGGGTGGTCGCCACCAAACTCTGCAATGCCATGGGAAAGGGGCCGAACGAGGCCGGCCTGTCGCGCAAATGGCTGATGCAGGCGCTGGACGCCAGCCTGAAGCGCCTCGGCACCGACTACATCGACGTCTATTACTTGCACAAGGAAGACCTGGCCACGCCGCTCGAAACCACCGTGCGGGCCATGGGCGACGCGGTTGGCGCCGGCAAGGTGCGCCATTTCGGCGTGTCCAATCATCGCTCGTGGCGCCTGGCGGAGATCTGCAGCCTCTGCGACCGCATGGGCATCGATCGGCCCGTGGCGAGCCAGCCGTACTACAACGCCATGAACCGCATGCCGGAAGTGGAGCATTTGCCGGCCTGCGCCAACTATGGCCTCGGCGTCGTGGCCTACAGCCCGCTGGCGCGCGGCGTGCTCACGGGAAAATACGATCCGGACGCGCCGCCGCCCGACGACAGCCGCGCCGGCCGCCAGGACCGTCGCATGATGCAAACCGAGTGGCGCCGCGAATCGCTGCTGATTGCGCGCGAGATCAAGGCGCATGCGGAGAAGCGCGGCCTTTCCGCCGGGCAATTCGCCGTGCTCTGGGTGCTCAACAATCGGCTGGTCACCGCCACCATCGCCGGCCCGCGCACCGAAGCGCAGTGGGCAGATTATCTCGGCGCGCTGCAGCACAAGTTCACCGCGGCCGACGAGGCGCTGGTGGATCGGCTGGTCGCCACCGGCCATCCGTCGACGCCGGGATACAACGATCCGGCCTATCCCATCGAAGGCCGCCGGCCGCGCACGTCCGGCTGAGCGGACATTCCGGTCGCGATCGTCGAATAACTTGATTTCGCCGAATTCGTCTCCAGAGTGGCGGGCGGCGCATTCGACGCATCGGAGCCGGCGATGATCCAAGCGAAGCGATTCACGTGGCGCGAATTCTGGGCCTTGTCGCGGCCCTATTGGTTCTCGGATGAACGCTGGTCGGCGCGCGGATTGCTCGCCCTGATCGTCGGCTTGAATCTCGGTCAGGTTTACTTGAGCGTGGTGTTCAACGAGTGGAACAACCTCTTCTACAATGCCCTGCAAGAATACAATCAACCGGAATACTTCCACCAACTCCTGCGCTTCTGCGTCATCGCGGCGATCTACATCGTCACTCTGGTCTACGCCTTCTATCTCAACCAGATGCTGCAGATCCGCTGGCGGCGCTGGCTGACCGAGCATTACCTGCAGCGCTGGCTGGCGCACCGCGCCTACTATCACCTGCAGCTCGAAGGCTTCGGCACCGACAACCCGGACCAGCGCATCTCCGAGGATTTGGCGCAATTCGTGCAGTTCACCCTGGATATCGGTCTTGGCCTGTTGAATTCCGCGGTCACGCTGGTGTCGTTTCTCACCATCCTGTGGGCCTTGTCCGGCGCCTTGAGCTTCACCGTCTTCGGCACCACGATCGATATTCCCGGCTACATGCTTTGGGCCGCGCTCGTTTACGCCGTCGCCGGGACCTGGCTGACCCATGTGATCGGCCGCCCGCTGATCGGCCTCAACTTCAACCAGCAGCGCTTCGAGGCGGATTTCCGCTTCGCCATGGTGCGATTGCGCGAAAACGCCGAGGCCGTCGCCCTCTACGGCGGCGAGGAGCGCGAGCACGACGGGTTCACGCGCCGGTTCGCCTTCGTGTTCCAGAACTGGTGGGCACTCATGGGCCGGCAGAAAACGGTCTATTGGCTGCGCTACGGATATCAGCAGGTGGCGGTCGTCTTCCCCTTCGTGGTGGCGGCGCCGCGTTACTTCGGGAAGACGATCCAACTCGGCGGCCTGATGCAAATCGCATCCGCTTTCGGCCAGGTGCAAAGCTCCCTGTCGTTCTTCGTCGACTCCTATACCGCGATCGCCAGGTGGCGCGCCGTCGTCGAACGCTTGATCACCTTCGAACGGGCGGTCCGGGAAGCAAACCTCGTGGGCCAGGGTTCGGCCATCGCATTGCAGAGCAGCGCGGACGCTTCGCTCCATGTTTCCACGCTGGAACTGCAACTGCCGAACGGCGCGCCGCTGGTCGCCGAAGCGGCGATGGACGTCGCGGCGGGCGAAACGGTGTTGATCTCGGGCCCCTCGGGCAGCGGCAAGTCGACGTTGTTCCGGGCGCTTGCCGGCATCTGGCCGTTCGGACGCGGCGTGGTGAAGGTGCCTAAGGACGCCAAGGTGATGTTCCTGCCGCAGAAGCCCTACATGCCGCTCGGCACCTTGGGCGAGGCCTTGAGCTATCCGGAGCCGGCCGCGCAATCCTCGGAGGCGGACAAGCGGCGGGCCCTCGCCGATTGCGGCCTCGAGCATCTGGCCGAACGGCTCGACGAGGAGCAGAACTGGGGTCAGGTCCTGTCGCCGGGCGAGCAGCAACGCGTGGCCTTTGCCCGGGTCCTGCTGAAGCGGCCGGACTGGGTGTTCCTTGACGAAGCCACCGCGGCCCTGGACGAGCCTCTGGAGCAGGCGCTGTACGCCAAGCTCCACGAGCGCTTGCCGCGCATCACCGTCGTCAGCATCGGCCATCGGCCCGGCGTGGCGCAGTACCATGGCCGCCGGCTGGCGCTTCACCCGGCCTCCGGCGGCGCCCGCCTGGACCCGGTTTCGGCGGCTGCGGTCTTATAACATATAATTTATGTGATTTAAATGTATTTGACGGCTGGCGACGTATAAAATAGCGTCGCCCCGAACTGGCGCACGGCCAAATGCCTGGGTCAACGCAGCGTGCCGCGCCGGACAGGGGGATGCATGACCAAGATAAGCCGCAGACACGGCCTTTCGGCCTTGGCGGGCCTTGTGGCACTAGGACTTGCAGCCGCCCTTGCCGGCAATGCGACGGCCGCGCCGAAGCAAATCAACATCGACTATTCGTACTACAACCCGGTCAGCCTGGTTCTGAAGGAGAAGGGCTGGGTCGAGGAAGAATTCTCCAAGGACGGCATCGGCGTGCAATGGGTGCTGACCCTGGGCTCCAACAAGGCCATCGAATTCCTGAACGCCGGCGCGATCGACTTCGGCGCCACGGCCGGTTCGGCGGCGCTGCTGGCGCGCGCCAATTCCATACCCATCAAGGCCGTCTACATCTACTCGCGCCCCGAATGGACGGCGCTGGTGGTGCGCGCCGATTCGCCCATCAAGTCGGTCGCCGACCTGAAGGGCAAGCGCATCGCCGTCACCAAGGGCACCGATCCCTACATCTTCCTGCTGCGCGCGCTCGACAAGTTCGGCGTGAGCGAGTCCGACGTTCAGGAAGTCCTGTTGCAGCATCCGCTCGGCAAGGTCGCGCTGGAAAAAGGCGAGGTGGACGCCTGGGCCGGTCTCGACCCGCATATGGCGCAGACCGAGCTCGAGCAGCACTCGCGGCTCTTCTACCGCAACACCGACTTCAACACCTACGGCTTCCTCAACACGCGCGAAGCCTTCGCCAAGGAAAACCCGAAGCTGGTGGAGCGCGTGATCCAGGTCTACGAGAAGGGCCGCAAATGGGCGCTCGCCAATCCCGATGACTTCCGCGCCATCGTGGCGGCGCAGACCAAGGTCAGCGATCCGGTGGCGAAGCTGCAACTCGAGCGCAATGACTTGTCCAATCCGGTGATCGGCGAGGAGCACGTCAAGGCCATCATCGCCGCCGGCCAGGTATTGCAGAAGACCGGCCTGATCGAGGCCGGCGTCGACGTGCCGAAGCTCGCGGCCGATCTGATCGATCCGCAATACGTTCGCCGAGCGGTCGCGGCGAAGTAACCGCGTCATGGCCGAAGCCGACGCCAACATCGAGCCGGCCGTCGCGCTTGACGCGGACGCGGTCTCGACGCCGCGAATTTCGCGGCGGCGTTGGCGAGGCCTGCGCGGCCTGATTCTTCCGGTCCTGCTGCTGGCAATCTGGGAGTCGCTGTCGCGCTTCGGCGTCGTTCCGGTCAACTTGCTGCCGGCGCCGTCGCTGGTGTTGTGGACGCTTTGGAATCTCGCCGCGGCCGGGCATCTGGCCGTGCATATCGGCATCACCCTCGAGCGCGTGGCGCTCGGCTTCCTGGCGGGCGCCGCGGCGGCGACGCTGTTGGGCGCACTGACCGGATATTCGGCGCGCTGGCGCGAAGTGCTCGATCCGACGCTCCAGTCGCTCCGCGCCATTCCTTCCATCGCCTGGGTGCCGCTGTTCGTGCTCTGGCTCGGCATCTTCGAGGCGTCCAAGATCGCCTTGATCGCGCTCGGCGCGTTCTTCCCGGTCTATCTGGAGCTGATGAGCGGCATCGAGCACGTCGACCGCAAGCTGGTGGAGGTCGGGCGCATGTACGGCATGAGCGGCGCGACCTTGGTTCGGCGCGTCTTGCTGCCGGCGACGTTGCCGTATTACCTGGTGGGCTTGCGGGGCGGGCTCGGCCTCGGATGGATGTTCGTGATCGCCGCCGAGCTCATGGGCGCCAGCTCCGGCCTCGGCTATTTGCTGGTCGAGGGTCAGGAGACCAGCCGGCCGGCCGTGATCATCGCCAGCATCCTGCTGTTCGCGATCTTCGGGAAATTGACGGATCTGGCGTTGGAACGCCTCGGCCGCCGTTTCCTCGGCTGGCAGGACAGTTTCCGTGCCGCGCAGGAAAGGCAAGCCGATGCTCCGCGTTGAACGGGTGGCCAAGACCTTCGAGAACGGCCTCGCGGCGTTGCAGCCGGTCAGCTTTCACGTCGGGCAAGGCGAGATCGTCGGCCTGCTCGGCACCAGCGGTTCCGGCAAATCCACGTTGCTCCGCATCATCGGAGGTCTGCACCATGCCAGCGCCGGCCAGGTGCTGGTCGGACGCCTGCCAGTGCGCGCGCCTCGCTTGGAAATCGGGCTGGTGTTCCAGGAACCGCGGCTCATGCCTTGGCTCACGGTCGAGGAAAACGTCCGCTTCGGGCTCTATCGGCTGTCGAAGGACGAGCAAGCGGCGCTGGCGCGCGAGGCGCTGAACAAGGTCGGTCTGCTGCATTTCGCCGCGGTCTATCCGCGGCAGTTGTCGGGCGGCATGGCGCAACGGGTCGCCATCGCGCGCGCCCTGGTGACGCGGCCCTCGTTGCTGCTGTTGGACGAGCCGTTCAGCGCGCTCGACGCGTTCACGCGATTGCAGCTTCAAGAACATCTGCTGAAGACGTGGGAATACGACCGGCCGACCATGTTGTTCGTGACCCACGACATCGAGGAGGCGCTGGCGCTCAGCGATCGGGTGGTGGTGCTGCGCGGCCATCCGGGCCGCGTCGATTCCGATTTCGCGCTGGATGACCTGACGCGGCCGCGCAAGCGCACCGACGCGGGCTTTCAAGCGTGGAAGGCGCGCATCCTCGACCGGCTGGATCTGTCGCTCGATATTTAAGACAGGGCGTCAGTGCGCCGTCTGTTCGGCGAGGCCGAGCCGGCGGGCCATGGCAACCGCGTGGGTGCGGTTGCGCGCGCCCAGCGTCTTCAGCACCGAGCCGACATGGACCTTCACGGTGCCGGTGGCGAGTTCGAGCTGCCGCGCGATTTCCTTGTTTCGCATGCCGAGCACCAGCAAGCGTAGAACCTCGCGCTGACGCGGCGTCAATGCGGGCAGCGGCTCGCTTTCGCCGGCAAGCGTATCGGCGTCCAGGCCGTTCGTCTGATGCGCCAAAGTCTCGGGCACGTACATGCCGTTGGCCATGACCACCTCGAGCGCGCCGATCAACACGCCCGGCGACACGGACTTCGGAATGAAACCGGCAGCGCCGTGGGCGAAAGCGGCCTGAATCACGTCGCGCCGATCGTTGTCGGAAATGACCACGAGGCGCGCCTTCGGGGCGGCCTCGCGGACGTCGGAGACTTGCGCCATGCCACGCATGCCGGGGAGCGAGGCGTCGAGCAGTATGAGGTCCAGGTCGGCTGTGAGCGCCGCTGCCGCCAAGAGTCCTTGCAGGCTGTCGGCTTCGACGAAGCGGCACCCGCCGAAGGCTTCGCTCAACAACGCTCGGAAGCCGGCGCGACAAATGGCGTGACGGTCGGCGATGAGTATGGTGCCAAATCGGCTCTCGGACATGGGGCGCATCCTTAACCATGAATCCAGGGGCGGCTGCGCCATTTGGCGTTAACCACCCTAATTGGATTAGGCAAAGGTCGTACCAACTCGCCGCACCGGAAAATTGGCCTAAGCCAGCGCCCGCACTTTCGTCAGGTAATTGAAACTGAACGATGATCCTGATGCGGTATTGGCGTGCTGCGATCCGGAGCCAGCCAGGTCTTGTCCCGCATTGCAACATGACTTGTAAAGTTGCCGGCAGGACTGTGCCAAAACGGCACAACGCGGGAGCGTATTGTACATTTGGCCTAGGCTCGGAGCCGCCGCCGCACGCGGCCCCGGCAGGTGCCTTAAAGTTCGCTTGCGCGAAGCACAGCCTGCGCCCGGTTTCGCGCGCCGAGTTTGCGCAACACGCCGTTCACATGGACCTTGACCGTTCCCTCCGCCAATCCCAATGCCTCGGCGATTTCCTTGTTGGAGCGACCTTGGCGGAGCAGCGACAGCACCTCCTGTTGGCGCGGACTCAACGCCGATCGCGAACGGTCCATTGGCGCGGGACCGGGAACGTGGGGCGGCACCTCGGCGCCATCGGATCGCGGCCGGGTTACCTCCAGCACTTCCGCGGGCAGATAGATTCCGCCGTTGACCACCACGCGGAGAGCGCTTGCGATCAGGTTCGGCGCCGACGTCTTGGTGATGTAGCTTGCGGCCCCCGTTGCGGCGAAGGCGCGATAGATGCCGCTCTCGAACCGCGCCGACAGCAACACGATGCGCAGGTTCGGCTGCGCGCGGTGCAATCGCGCGCACGCGTCGATCAAAGGGCCTTCCGCCAAGGCCGTATCGAACAGCAGGAAATCCGCCGCGTCGCCGTTCGCGACACGTTGCGCCGTCTCATTCCAATCGGAGGTTTCGACGATCACCGCATCGTCGGCGACGCGATGCAGCAAATCGCAGAGCGCCTGCCGAAAGATCGGTTGACTGTCGGCAACGACGATGTGCATGAATTGCTCTACGCGTAACTCGCTAATAGAATTTGATTGAATCCTCGGTATTCGGGATAACAGTTATCCCCAGAAGTATCTAATAAATTCTTTGTATGTTCGCTCTGCGACTAGACTAAAGCGTTATGCGCCCGGCCTGCCGCCGGGCGCTTGTCATAAGCACGTATGCGTCGGTATGTTCAACGTATCAGCCTGACGCGTGGGCCGGAGCTCTAGCGCATCAATGCCGCACCGATTTCCCAACCTGCGGGTGCTCGATCATCCGCTGATCCAGCACAAGCTTTCGCACATGCGGGACAAGACCACGTCGACCCGCACGTTCCGCCAGCTGCTCAAGGAAATCTCGCTGCTCATGGGCTACGAGATCACGCGCACGCTGCCGTTGGCGCACGAGCGCATCGAAACCCCGCTCGCGGCCATGGATGCGCCGGTCATCGCCGGAAAGAAAGTCGCCGTCGTTCCGATCCTGCGCGCGGGCCTCGGCATGGCCGACGGTCTGCTGGAACTGATGCCCTCGGCGCGCGCCGGGCACATCGGCATGTACCGCGACCACGTGACCAAGCGGCCGGTGGAATATCTGGTGAAGCTTCCCGATGCGGCAGGGCGCATTTTCATCGTGACCGATCCGATGCTGGCGACCGGGCATTCGATGGTCGCGGCCGTGGACATTCTGAACCGGCACGGCGTGGCGGATTCGGATATCCGCGTGATGGCGTTGGTCGCGGCGCCGGAGGGGGTCGAAGTCTTCAACGCCCGCCATCCCAAGGTCCCGATCATCGTGGCGGCGCTGGATTCGCACCTGGACAAGAACGCCTACATCGTCCCCGGCCTCGGTGACGCGGGCGACCGGTTGTTCGGCACGAAATAGGCCTGCGCCTGGAACCGGCGGCCGTCGAATGCGCGGCGCATTGCGGTTGTCTCGGCGTCGTCGCAGGCGCATCATTTCCGGGCTGCGAATTCTGCCGGGGGTAACGTCATGGCAAGCGTGAACGGACTGGCCTATCTCGGCTTCGAAGTGAGCCGCATGGACGCCTGGCATGCCTTGCTCACGGATGTGCTGGGATTTGCCGCGGCCGGAACGGACCCGGACGGAACCCGCGCCTACAGGATGGACGAGAACGCGCGGCGCGTGATCTTGCGGCAGGGCCCAAGTGACGACGTCGCCTTCATGGGCTGGCAGGTGGACAGCCGCCCGGCACTCGATGAAATGGCGGCGCGCCTCGGCAGCGCCGGAATTGCGGTCGCCCGCGGAACTGCGTCGGAGGCGGCGGCGCGAGCGGTCGAGGCCTTCATCGCCTTTTCCGATCCGGACGGCATCCGCGTCGAATTGTGCGCAAGTCCGAAGCTCGGCGCCGAACCGTTCCGGCCGTCCGCCATCGCGTCCGGCTTCGTGACCGGCGATCAGGGCATGGGCCATGTGCTGATCGGAGCCGCGGCGCGCGAACGGAGCGAGCGCTTCTACCGCGATCTGCTGGGGTTGAAGCTTACCGACTACGTGGAGACCGTGCGGGCCGGCCGGCCGCTCAACGCCACGTTCCTGCACGCCAATCCGAGGCATCATTCGATTGCGCTCGCCGAGGGTGCGATGGCGAAGAAGCTGCATCATTTCATGATGGAAGTGCGCGCCATCGACGATGTGGGCCAGGCCTTCGACCGCTGCCAGGACGCAGGCGTTCCCATTGTGCGGACCATTGGCCGCCACGAGAACGACCAGATGATTTCGTTCTACGCCGCCACGCCTTCGGGCTTTGCCTTCGAGGTGGGCTGGGGCGGGCGGCGCATCGACGATCGGACCTGGAAGCCCACGCTGTGGCATAAGGCCAGCGAATGGGGCCATCGCGCGCCGGCGGCGTCGTAACCGCGCCTGCGGCAAGCTGCCGCGTTTTCGGGTCGTTGGCTTCATCGCGAGATTGCCGCAATTGCGCGCTAACACAAGCGCGAACGTCGCCCGAATGCGCGAATGGAGGCCGTGATATGGCAAGGAAATCTGTGATAGCCGCTTTGTTCGCGGCCTCGCTTGCCGCGGCGTTGCCGTCCTTTGCCGCGGACGAGCCGAACACGCTCGACAATCCGGCCGAGGTCGCGCGTCAGGCGGCCGAGAAGATCATGCAGGCGCTCAAGATCATGATCGACAACATCCCGCAGTATTCGGCGCCGGAGCTGTTGCCGAACGGCGACATCATCATTCGCCGCAAGCACGACCCATCGCCGCAGCCGCTGCCGCCGTCGGACAAGGATACGCGCACCTGAGGCCTAGGGCTCGTCGCAGCGGTTGACTTCGACCGTGACGTGGGCGAGGCCGCGAATGTGGCCGAGCAGCGCCTTGTAGTGGCTAGGCGCGCGGGGCTCGTGGGTCAGGATCGAGACGATGCCGGCGCAGTGACCCGGCGCGATGCGCCAAAGGTGCAAGTCGGTGACGTCCGTATCCGGCTCGCGCGCCAGGGCGTCCCGCACTGCGCCGGCCAGGGCCTCGTCGACGCTTTCGTCCAGCAGCACGCTGCCGGTCTGCCGCAACAGAGAGACCGACCAGCTCACGATGACCAGCGAGCCGACGATCCCCATGGCCGGATCGACCCAGACCAAGCCGAACAATTTGCCAAGCGCGAGCGCGATGATCGCCAGAACCGACGTCATCGCATCGGCCAGGACGTGGAGATAGGCCGCGCGAAGGTTGTGATCGTGGCCGTGATGGTGCCTGTCGTGGGCGTGGCCCGATCCGTGCGCGGCGGCGACCGGATGATGCTCGTCGTGCCGAAATCGCAGCATCCAGGCGCTCGCCAGATTGACGACCAGGCCGAGCCAGGCGATCACCAGCGCCTCGTCGAATTGAATGGGCAGCGGGTGGCTCAGGCGAAGCAGCGATTCCCACGCGACGAACGCGGCAATAGCGGCCAACACCACGGCGCTGGTGAAGCCGGCGAGCGCGCCGACCTTGCCGGTGCCGAAAGTGAATCGCGGGTCGTTGATGTGGCGGCGCGCGTAGGAATAGGCGAACGCGGCGATGCCGAGCGCGCCCACATGGGTCGCCATGTGCCAGCCGTCGGCCAGCAAGGCCATGGAATTGAACCAGGCGCCGCCCACCACTTCCGCCACCATGGCGAATGCGGTGATGGCGACGACGCGGCGCGTCGCGCGTTCGCTCAGGTGTTCGCGGCCGGTGAGAAACGCGTGATCGTGTTGCCAACGGCCGAGATCGTGCTCGTGCATGCCGCTTGGACCCGATTGCATTTGCCCTAAAACTCGATGTTGGCGCCGGTCAGCGCCAGCACGCCCAGTATGGTGAAGACCGCCGCCGCCGCAAGCCGAAGCGCCCGCACCGGCATGCGATGCGCCAAGGAGGAGGTGAAAACGATGGTCACGGCATCGACCAGCGTCATTCCGAGCGTGCTGCCGGCGATCACCGGCAGAATCGAATCGAAGCGCGCGGCCAGCGCCAGGGTGGCGATTTGCGTCTTGTCGCCGAATTCCGCCAGGAAAAAACTCACCAGGCTGGCGGCGAAGGCGCCGAAGCGGTCGAGTCCGCTGAACGAATTGCCGGCGCTGTCGGCCTTTAGGCTCCACAGGCCGAGGCCGATGAACGACAGGCCGATGGCCCAGCGGAAGATGTCGGGCGACACCACGCCGCGAATCCAGGTGCCGGCGTAGGCCGCCAGCGTGTGATTGGCGACCGTGGCGATCACCATGCCGGCGATGAGCGGCAGCGGCGCGCGGAACCTTGCCGCCAGCACCAGGGCCATGAGCTGCGTCTTGTCGCCGATTTCGCCGAGCGCCACCACGCCGAGCGCGGTCAGGAACGTGCCCATGGCCGCGAGGTCAGAGGACGAAAAGCAGCAGCACGAGCGACAGGCCCCCGGCCGCCCAGCAATACCAGGCGAAGGGATCCAGCGCCTGCAGATCGTGGCCGCGGAAATACCGCATCAGGAAGGCGACGCTGAGGAAGGCGGTGACGCCGGCCACGGCGCCCGCGAGCCAGGCGAGGCTGCTCAGGCTCGCGCCGTCGGCGGCGCCGTGGAGCAGATGCGGCACTTCCAGCGCGCCGGCGCCGGCGATGATCGGCGTCGCCAGCAGGAACGAGAAGCGCGCCGATTGCTCGTGGTGCAGCCCGGCCAGCAGTCCGCCGACCATGGTCGCGCCCGACCGCGAAATGCCGGGGATCAGCGCCGTGCATTGCCAGAACCCGATAGCCAGCGCGCCGCGCCAGGTCAGCCCGTCCAAGGTGCCGGATTGGCCTTGGCGGCGCAGCCGTTCGCCGGCGAAGAGCAGGAAGCCGTTGACGATCAGGAACGCCGCCGCCACCGGCGGCGAGCCGAACAGGGTGCGGAAGAACTTCTCGAGCGTGAAGCCGAGAACGACCGCCGGGATGGTCCCGACCACGAGCAGGACGAACAGCCGCCGCATGGCCGGCCGTGCCGCCGGATCGCCGAGACCTAGGACGCCGAGGGCCAAGCCGATCCAGTCGCGCCAGAAGTAGATCAACAGGGCGAGCGCGGTGCCGAGGTGCAGCACCACGAGAAACGGCAGGAAATGCGGCGATTTCTGATCCAGCCCCCAGTCGAGGAGACGCGGCAGCACCACGGCATGGCCGAGGCTGGAGACCGGGAACAGTTCCGTTATGCCTTGCAGAACGGCGTAGAGAATGGCTTGCAGGGTGCTCATGGACTGGCGTGCGGTTGCGGGTGTTTGCGGTGGTTCGATGGGTCGCGCCGGGTATAGCCGGATTCGCGCAGGCGTGCCACCGGCGGAGCGGGCAGCGGATCGATGGATTGCGGCTCGTCTTGCCGATTTACGGCCGCGCAGGCAGAATCGCCGCTTCGCCCTCGTTGCTGGCAGTTGCGATCATGGAAGAGACAGGCGCTGCGGACGTGGTGCGCTGGATGCTGCACCAGGGACGGTACAGCACACGCATGCGCGAGTTCGGCGACGAGATGTGCAAACGCATCGTCGAGGCCGGCATACCGCTGTGGCGCGGCTTCTGCGCGCTCGACACCCTGCATCCGCAAGTGGCCGCAACCGCCTATGTGTGGCGCCGCGGCGAGGGCGGCGCGGCCAGGCGCACCGCCGGCCACGGGCTGCAGCAGCGGCCCCAGTACCAGGCGAGTCCCATCGCCGCCGTGCAGGCCGCCAAGCGCACGCTCCGTTGGCGCCTGGAGGATCCTGCTTGCGTGCCGGAATACGAAGTCCTCGCCGAGACCAAGACCGACGGCGGCACCGACTATGTCGCCATGCCGCTCAGCTTCTCGAGCGGCCAGATCGGCGTCATCACCTGGGCGACCGACCGGCCGGGAGGATTCAGCGAGGCGGACATCGCGGGCCTCACGGAAGTCGCCGAAGTGCTGACGCTGATCGTCGAGCTGCAAGCGAGCCGGCGCATCGCGCGGCAGCTCATGGCGACCTATGTGGGACGGCGTACGGCGGAGCACGTGCTTTCGGGCGCTATCCAGCGCGGCAGCGTCGAAGTAGTCAACGCGGTGATCTGGTTCAGCGACCTGCGCGGCTTCACCTCGCTTGCGGATCTGCTGCCGCGCCAGGATCTGATCGCACTGCTCAACGACTACTTCGAGGTCGTCGGCGCCGCCGTACAGGCGGAAGGCGGCGAAATCCTCAAGTTCATCGGCGACGCCGTGTTGGCGATTTTCGAGTTCCGCGACGCATCGGACGCGAAGAGCCGCGCGGAAGCGGCGCTCCGCGCCGCGCGCGCCACCATCGTGGCGATGCAGACGCGCAACGCCGAGCGCCACGCGGCCGGCAAGCCGGAGATTCGCTTCGGCCTGGCCTTGCATCTGGGCGAAGTGTCCTACGGCAACATTGGCGCCCCGGACCGGCTCGATTTCACCGTCATCGGGCCTGCGGTGAACCACGCCAACCGGCTGGAGAAGCTTGCCAGCGAACTCGGCCAGCCGCTGTTGGCCTCGGCGAGCTTCGCGGCGGCGCTCGGCAGCGGGCTGAAACCGCTTGGGCGCCATGAACTTCGCGGCGTGGCCGAGCCGCAGGAGATTTTCGCCATTCCGGCTTGAGCGCCGGGCCCCAGGCGTCCGGCAACACCTTGTTTACCATGGGCCCTTAAGCTCGGCGCATGGCCTGCCGTTCGTCAATTTGCGCCGTGGTTCTCGCCGCCTTGGCCCTATGGGCCGTCGGCGCGATGCCCGCGTCCGCCGAACCGGCGCAGTCGCCGCAGGGCTTCGGCAACATTCCCTTCGGCTCGCCCAAGGAAAAAGCGTTGGCCTTGAATGCCGGCAACGGCCAGATGAGCGAAAACCCGGACAAGACGGCGACGCTCAGCTATTCGACGGTGGTCGCGGGCATTTCCTTCGACGTGGCGCAGAACTTCGACCGCGAAGGGCGCGCCACGGATGCGAAGTTGACCTATAGCACGCGCGAGCAGTCGAACGCGTGCGTCGACCGCTTCAACTTCGTGCTGGCGCAATTGTCCCAGCGTTACGGCAAGCCGCAGGCGCCGACGGTATCGCGGCGCGAGGACGCCAGCGGCGCGCGCAGCGACTACTACACCATCGCCTTCACCTTCGCGGACCAATCGGCGGTCAAGGCCGACATGAAGGACACCTATCCGCCGCAAGCGCCGGGCGGCGCGGCGAAAGGCGGCGCGGCGCCTGCCGGGGCCGCCGGCGGCGATACGGTGTCGGCGTGCGAAATCACCCTGCAATACCTGCCGCCGCGCTGGACCACGCATTTCTAGCCGGCTGAAAGCCGTCATCCGTCGGCGATCAGCCGTCGGCCGGCGCCCGAAAAATCGAATTAACCGCGGAGACCGCCGAGGTCGCGGAGTTGGCGCGGAGCGAAATCAATACTCTCTGCGCTCCTCTGCGATCTCCGCGGTTATTTCGCTTTGCCGGTTGTTGACCGCTGATGGCCTTTCCTTCCGCCACCCCGACACGCTACTCTCGCGGCGCCATGAAATGCGCCGTCATTCCCGTCACCCCGTTCCAGCAGAACTGCTCCGTCATCTGGTGCGAGGCCACCATGGCCGGCGCCGTGGTCGATCCGGGCGGCGATCTGGATCGCGTGATGCAGGTGGTGATGGACAACGACGTCAAGCTCGAAAAAATCCTGGTCACCCACGGCCACCTCGACCACGCGGCGGCGACGGCGGAATTGGCGGCGGAGCTGAAGCTGCCGATCGAGGGCCCGAACGAGGCCGACAGTTTCTGGATCGACGGCCTGCCGTCGTCGGCGGCGCGCTACGGATTTCCGCCGGCCAAGAGCTTCACGCCGGACCGCTGGCTCGAGAACGGCGACACGGTCGCGCTCGGCGACATGACGCTCGACGTGGTGCATTGTCCCGGCCACACGCCGGGACACGTGGTGTTCATTCACAAGCCTTCGCGTCTGGCCATCGTCGGCGACGTGCTGTTCAAGGGTTCAATCGGCCGCAGCGATCTGCCGCGCGGCAATCACGAACAGCTCATCCGCGCGATCCGCGACCGGCTGTTTCCGCTCGGCGACGACATCGTCTTCGTGCCGGGCCACGGGCCGACGTCGACCTTCGGCTACGAGCGGCTCTGCAATCCGTTCGTCTCGGACCTGGCGGCGGATTGAGATCATGGACGGCATCAAGACCATCGGCACCGGCTTCTTCTTCGAAGACCTGATGATCGGCTTCCGCTTCCGCACCCACGGCCGCACCATCACCGAAGCGGACCTCGCGAACTTCGTGAACCTCACCTGGCTGACCGAGGAACTCTTCACCAATACGGCCGATACCTCGGGGCGCGCCATCCAGGGCCGCTTCGTTCCGGCGGCGCTGGTCTATTCGTTCGCGGAGGGCTTGCTCACGCCGGCGATCCAGGGCACGGGGCTCGCGTTCCTGAACGCGGAGGTGGACGTGAAGGGACCGACCTTCGTCGGCGATACCATTCACGTGGAATGCGAAGTCACGGAGGCGCGCGCCACCTCGAAGGGCGGCCGCGGCCTCGCCCGCACCGTGAACCGGGTCGTGAACCAAAATGGCGTCACGGTACTCACCTATAATCCGCTCCGCATGGTGAAGATGCGGGGGTGAGGCTTACGACCCCGTCTAGTTCTCAAAAATGCATTCCGGCTTGATCTGGCTGATCCGGGGGTATTGCTTCAGCTCCTCGCGGGTAAACTGCCGCCGGATTTTGGCCTGCGACTTGCGCGCGGCCGGCGAGGGCACCTTAAAGCAGCCCCAAAGCGCCCAGACGTCGCCAGTCCACGGATTGACGGCGAAGTAGCCGAAACTGGCTTTGCTCGGTGGTCCCGGACGGAGATCGAAATCGTAGAACGGATAGTCGACGTGCGCACCGCTATACTTGAACTCTTCCGTCGTGTGCGCGTCGCCAACCGCTTCCGCCGCTATTCTTGCCGCCGCCGGCTCATCGATCTTGAAGGGGATGTCGACGGCCTCACTTGCGGCGCAGTGGTCAAATACAAGCGTCATGCCGAAGAAGGCGGTGGCACATAGGGCGGCGAGTTTGAGCACTATCACTTTCGTGCCCTTGCCACGATTGGGCGAAGCCCCTCGATCGTTCCGGCGACGTCCTTCACATAAGTGGGCATCTTTTTGCCCGTCTCCGTATTGATCCCGAATTGGCGGCTATTCTGTAGGGCCGAGGCAAAGGCCACCGGATCGGCCTTTCCCTGCACGATCGCACCCGACATGACGGAGAACGAGCGTAGGCTGTCCTCGAAGCTCGCGAAGGTGGCCACCTTGGTCTTGCCGTCGCCGGCAAGCACATAGCCCGTGGCGAAGGGCGCCGGGTAGTGAATGCCGAAGTAGTTGTTGCCTTCGGTGGCAATTCGGGATTCGCCTCACCCAGATTCCAGTGCCGAAAGAGCGAGAATATTCTCCACGGGAACGCCGAGCTGCTTGGCGACCTTCTCGGCATCGGCGCGATGGGCGTCGACGAAGCGCTGCTTCTTTGCCTCGATGGCGGGATCGTTGTGCGCTGCCGCCGGTCCGACGTGCGCCCCAGCCTGTTGCTCCGCGGCGCTCGCCTCGGTGGTCCATCGACCGCGGTCCGGATCGCCCGCGGGCACGCGCGGCTCGTCGGGGTTATAGCCGGCCCGGGCGAGCGCTTCGGCAATGGCGCGGCGGCGGAACGCTTGATCGCGAATCGCAACGATGGCAGGCGATATGCCGAATTGCTCCGCCTGCGTCCGCTTGCCGTTTTCGATTGCCGCGTCGACGCGCCGGCAACGCGCGATGAAGGGGTCCGCTGCCAAATCCTCGCCGAAGGCGAAGCGCCGGAGCCGCGCCGCGCGCGGCCCGAGGCCCAGGAACAACAGCACGCCGCCTGCGTGCTGCACCAAGACACGGTCGCGCCGCAC
>DASQHM010000108.1:0-26656 GCA_035632095.1 Candidatus Cybelea sp.
GCGGCGAAATGCGAACGGAAGCGCGTCGATCAGGGGCTCGATCAGGCTGCGGTGCAGGCCCGCTGGAACCACGGCTTGATAGGCGGCGACGAGGGGCTCGAAGGCGTGCTTCGGATAGCCGGCCAGGATTTCGTCCGATCCCTCGCCGGTCAGCACCATCTTGACCCGCTCGGACGCGCGCCGCGAGAGCAGATAGATCGGAATGTCTGACGGCTCGGCCACCGGCGCATCGCGAAAGCGGATCAGCTTCGGCAACTCGTCCACGAGGTGATCGGCTTCGATTTCGAGCTCGTGGTGCTCGGTCTTGAATTGCGCGGCGATGGCGCGCGCATGGGCGAGTTCGCTGAAGCGAGCCTCGCGGAAACCTACGGAAAATGTCACCACGGGGCGGGCGCTGTGCCGTGCCATCAGCGCCACGACGGCCGAGGAATCGATTCCGCCCGAGAGAAAGGCGCCGTAAGGCACGTCGCTGACCATGCGAATGCGCACGGCCTGATCGAGTCGCGCCAGGAAACCGGCCACGGCGTCGCTCGGCACGGCCGTTCCGGGAAGCAACGTCAGGTCGGGGGGCAGGTAATAGCGGCGCGACTCGAACCGGCCGTCGCGCCAAAGCGCGTATGTGCCCGGCGGCAGCTTGCTCACGCCGCGAAAGAGCGTCGCCGGACCAGGGACATAGCGGTAGAGCAGATAGTTCCAAACCGCGCCCGCATCGGCGGCCACGGCAACCCCGGGCAGGGCCAGCAGCGCCTTCACTTCCGAGGCGAAAGCCACCCGGCCCTCCGCTTCGTGCAGATAAAGCGGCTTCTTGCCGAAGGGATCGCGCGCCAGCAGGAGCCGCTCCGTATCCGCGTCCCAAAGCGCGAAGGCGAACATGCCGCGGAGCCGCTCGACCATGCGCTCGCCCCAGGCGCGCCAGCCATGCAGCAAGACCTCGGTGTCCGAGCTGGTGCGAAAACGGTATCCGGCGCCTTCCAGCTCGCGCCGGAGGTCGAGGAAGTTGTAGATCTCGCCGTTGAAGACGACGGCCAGCCGGCCCGAGGCGTCGTACATGGGCTGGTCGCCGGTAGCGAGATCGATGATCGCCAGGCGCCGATGGCCGAGCGCCACGCGATGCCGGCCGCTGCGCGTCGTGGCGCTGAACACGCCTTCGCCGTCCGGTCCGCGATGGGCCTGGGTTCTATTCATGGCCGCGAGGAATTCCGGATCGGGCGCCGCTTCGGCGCGCGCGATCCAACCGGCGATGCCGCACACCGCCGACCGCGCTCAGGTTTGCAGGATGCGGCGCTCGGAAGCCTCGAGCACAACGCAGGACAACCGGCCGGTGAAATATGCCCCAGTATCGACGCCGATCCGGTTGTCGAGCATCTCGACTTGGTCCGAGATGGAGTGGCCGTGCACGACGACTTTGCCGTGGTCGACTCGCGAATTCAAGAATTCGTCGCGGATCCAGATCAGATCGTCCGGATTCTGGGCATCCAGCGCCACGCCCGGACGCAAGCCCGCATGGACGAAGAGGTAGCCGCCCTCGGCGTGGGTGAGTTTGAGCGCGCGCAGGAACGCCAAATGGCGCGGCGGCAGGCGGGCGTTGAGCTGCTCCTGCGCCACGCGAAGCCAGGGCATGCGGATCTCCGTGGGCGTCATGGCGATGCCGTAGGAGCGGAGCGTGGCCCAGCCGCCGAATTGCATCCAGCTCGGCCCGATCGTCACGTCGCTCAGGAATTGCAGCATGGCCTGCTCGTGATTGCCGAGCAGAAAGACTTCTTCGCACCCGGCCATCGGCTGATCGATCAGGGTATCGATGACCTCCCGGCTCGCGGGGCCGCGGTCAACGTAGTCGCCGAGATAGACCACCACGTTTCGCGTTTCGCCGCCGGCGCGGGCGTCGGCCGCCACCATGGCGCGAAGCTGCTGCAACAGGTCGGCGCGGCCATGAATGTCGCCGATCGCATAGATGCGGCAGCCTGCCGGCGCGGCGTAGGCCGCCGGCGCTTCGGTCGGGGTCGAAAACAGCCGGTCGAGCAGTTTGCGCATGGCTCAGCTTCGGCCGGTCGAAGGCGGCACCACGAAGGATGCCCAGCGCGCCCGGCCGTCACGGTTGTCGAGGATGTTCATGAGCGCCGCGATCGGGCGCCGGTCGAAGCGCGCACCTGCCTCCTTGAGCAGCAGCGCCGCCGCTTCGTCCAGCGCCATGCCCGACCGATAGGCGCGGGCGCTCACCATGCCGACGAAAGCATTGGCGACGGCGACGATGCGCGCCGTCAACAGGATGGCGTCGCCCTTCAAGCCGCGCGGCATGCCGCTGCCGTCGCAATGTTCCTGCAATTGGCGCAGCGTCTCCACCACTGGCCCGTCGAATTCCACGGCCTCGAGCAGGTCGGCGCTGGCCAGCACGCTTTCGCGGATCATCCTGATTTCGTCGTCCTTAAGGCCGCCGGCGCGGGTCAGCACGTCGGCCGGTATGGCGATCTTGCCGAGATTCATCAGCGAGGCGGCAATCTCCGCCGTCTCCACATGCCGGGCATCGAGCTGCATTTCCTCGGCGATGGCGCGGGCGACTTCCGCCACGCGCGCCGAGTGATGCGCCGCGAAGGGATCGCGCCGGTCGATCACGCCGACCAGCGTCGCGACCAATTGCTTCATGGCGCTTTCGCGCCGCGCGCGCTCGCGGGTGAGGTCCGTCACGTCCTCCTGGATCATCAGGACGCTGCCGGGCCCGGCTTCGCCGTCCACCAGCGGAATATGCTGGGACCGCACGATGCGCTCCCCGTTGCTCTCGATGAAGTCGCGGGTCGCCGACACCGGCCGGCCTTCTGCCAGCGCCTGCCGGTTGAGCTGCTCGAAGGCCTGCGCCTTCGTCGAGCCGAACATGCTGGCCATGCGCTTGCCGATCATGTCTTCGGCCGGAACGTCGAGTTCGGCGGCGGCTTCGCGGTTGGCAAACGTGAAGCGGCCTTCGGCATCCACCGTAGAAATGGCCGTCGGCTGTCCATCGGTCACCACGCGCAGGAACCGGGCGAGGCGCGCATGACGGTCGGCCATGTGGCGGTAGTTCGCGGCGGCTTCCGTGGCGCGGACCGACGTGCCATGGCGCCACACCGCGACGATGACGAGCGCGGCAAGCAAGATGGCGCCGAGCAGCGAGCCGAGCAGGGCGCGGCCGCGGTAGTCGGTCTCGGCCAGAGCCTCCGGGGCGTCGATCTTGCGCACCAGGGTCCAGGGCGCCGCCGCAAGGGCGCGCCCCGTGACCAGGACGCGTCGGCCGGCGTAGTCGACACGCTCGCCGAAACCGCCGGGCGTGGCGATGGCGAATGCTTCCGCCAGTTCGGGCGTGTCCGCAGCCAGAACGCGCGTCAGCGGATGGGTTCCGTCGGCGAGCGGCGAGAGGTATTCGATTCGCTCGCCGTTGCGGCGAACCAGCAGCGTCTCGCTGCTTTGCCCGGTGTCGCCCGGCTGTTGCAGACGCCGGAAGAGCCCCTGGCCGAGTTCCTTGACGCCGAAGACGACGCCGATTTCGCCGGCCGGTCCGTGCTCGCCCTGCACGGCGAATACCGGCGCCAGGAATCCCATCGCCGGTGCCCCGCTGGCGTCGAGGAACATGTCGAGCAAGGCGCGCTCGCCGGGTTTGCGATGGTTGAGAAAGTCCCTCAACCGGCCTTCGACCGGCGGCATGCCGGGTGTCGCCACGAGCACGCGGCCGGAAGGGTCGATCAGCGCGATGCCGGCAAGTCCGACGCGCGACACATTGGGCATGCCGGGCGAGCTTTTGACGCCGAGCAAGAAGCCCGTGCGCTCGGCGCTCGCGATCAAAAGATTCCGCAAATAGGCTGCTTGCGCCGGTTCGTCGCCGACTTGGCTTTTCTTGCCGCCGGACAGGGCGAGTTCGGTCATGTAGAGCTGCAACGAGGCGTTCTGCGCCAGACCACGCATGGCGTCGTGCTGGCGATCCAGCCAATCCTCCACGTCGGCGGTGCGGCTATCGGCGATGATGCCGAGCCGAAGCTGCCAGGCGTGCAGGTCGCGGGCGCGCTCCTCGGCGACGAATCGGAACGCGAAGAAGACGGCCAGCGCGCCGATCACGGCAAGCGCCGCCGCCACCGCCACTACGCGGTTTGGCACGGCGCGCCGCAGGTGCGCATCAAGGTGCAAGTCGATCCCGGACAAGGTCGGCCCCAGTTCGATCCGCACCCACCGGCGGATCGGCCAATTCGTTGTCCCACAATATGTTTAAGACTTGTTAGCAATGGGGCGGCGACAATCACAATCTGGCCAAGAAATTAATTCCTGGCATTCCGGCCCAGCAAGGCAGCACGCATCACAATGAACGCAAAATCTTCAGTGTTATCGCGCTTTTTCAAAGAGTTAGCCTGACCCCGCCGTGTCGTGATACACCGAACCCGTGTATTGAACGGTGCCGTGGCCATGAGCACCCCGCTGACCCGATCGCCGGCCATCCTGCTCGGAATACTGCGCGCCGGCGACGTCATCGTCGTGATCGCGACGGCGCTTCTGGCGAATCAGCTGCGCAACCACAACGTCCTGTTCCAATCGCAGGACTACTTGAGCGCAACGGTGCTCGCGGTCCTGCTGACCCTGCAGGTGTTCCATTTCAGCGGCGCCTATTCGGTCCGCCTGATGGACGCGCCGCTCGCCCAGATCGGACGCGTGGTGCAGGCCTGGGCCGCGGTGTGGCTCGCGATGATCGCCGTCGGCTTCTTCACCAAAACGTCGACGGACTTTTCGCGCATCTGGGCCGGCCTGTGGTTCTGGTTCAGCCTGATGGGATTCGTGGCCTTGCGGCTGGCTTTGAAGATACAGCTCGTCCGTTGGCGGCGAGCGGGACTGCTGACGCGCCGGATCGCCGTCGTCGGCGCAGGCGACCTGGCCGGCCGCCTGATCGATCACCTGAAACGCGCGCAGCGAGCCGGCATCGAGGTCATCGGCATCTATGACGACCGGACGACGCGTCTCCCGTCGCATATCGAGGGTGTTCCCGTGCTCGGCACCGTCGACGATCTCATCGCGCGTTCGCGCGATCAGCGCGTCGACCAGATCATCGTCGCGCTGCCGTGGAGCGCCGAAGAGCGACTGGCGCGGGTTATGGAGCGCTTGCGCACCATTCCCGTCGACATTCGCCTTTGCCCCGACCGGATCGGATTTCAGCTCTATGACCGGCGCATAAGCCATCTGGCCGGCCTGCCGATGTTCAACCTGTTCGACCGGCCGCTCAGCGACTGGAGCTACGTCATGAAGGCGATGGAAGACCGCGTACTGGCCGGCATCATCGCCGTTCTTGTCTCGCCCCTGATGCTGGCCATCGCCATCGCCATCAAGCTCGACAGTCCGGGCCCGGTGCTGTTTCGCCAGCAGCGCTACGGCTTCAACAACAACGTGTTCACGGTGTTCAAGTTCCGCACCATGCGTCACGGCGGCGGCGACGATCCATCAGTCCGCCAGGCGCGGCGCGCGGATCCGCGGGTGACCCGCGTCGGCGCGCTGCTGCGCCAGACCAGCCTCGACGAGCTGCCGCAGCTCTTCAATGTCTTGAACGGCGACATGTCGCTGGTGGGACCCCGGCCCCATGCCGTGGCCCACAACGAAGCCTTCGCGCAACACGTCAGCCAGTACTTCGGCCGCCATCGCGTAAAGCCCGGCATCACCGGCTGGGCGCAGGTGCATGGCTTGCGGGGCGAGATCGACAATCCGGAGAAGATCCGCATGCGCGTGCAGTACGATCTCTACTACATCGACAATTGGTCGCTGCTGCTCGACCTCAACATCTTGGCCCGCACGCTCTTCGTCGGCTTGGTGCACGAAAATGCCTATTGACGTGAAAGACAAGCCGCGCGAAGGCGTTCGCGACGCCCGCTCCGATCCGGACGCCTTTCTCGCCGATTTCTTCAGCCGCATCCCGGCGGATACCGTGTCGAGCTTCACGGATCGCCAGCTGATGGCGATCCGCATGGCCTTCGGCGCGCGCCATCGCGGCGTCCACACCATCGATATCCGCATTTCGCTCCCCCTGCTCTGGCGCCGCATCTATCTGGTCGTGCTGGCCGGCGGCGAACGGCGCTCGCCGAACCGCCGGCGGAGCGACCGCCGCCGCTATCCGCTGGCCACCATCGGCAACGCGCTTTTCGGTGGAATGTTTTTCGTGCTGCTGGGAGTCGCCGTGCTCGGCTTCCTCTATCTGCTGAAGTCCGCCCTCGGCATCGATCTCATTCCCGGCTTCTCGCTCGGCTTCTGGGACGCCGTGCGCGATCAGTTCAACTACCTGTTGCACTGATGGGGCGCCTGGCGATCTCGGGCACGTTGGCGGTCGTTGCTTTGGCGCCGCTGCCGTTCGGCAGCAACCGGCCCGGACCGTGGAGCGCGCTGGCTTTGGCCGTCGGTCTGTTGCTCATCCTCTGGGCGGCCGCGGCATTGCGTCAGCCTGAGCAATGGTCCCTCGCCTGGCGCTCGCACTGGCCGGCGACGGCCGCGTTTCTGGCGCTGCTTAGCTGGCTCTATCTGCAGAGCGTGCCGTGGACGCCGGAGAGCTGGCACAATCCGGCTTGGACTACGGCCTCGGCGGCGCTGGGAAAGCCCCTCGCCGGCGCCGTCAGTATCGATCCGGGCGAGACGCGGACCGCGCTGATGCGCCTTACGACTTATGGCGCCGTGCTTTGGCTCGGCATGAACCTGTTCCACACCCATGCGCTGCAACGGATTGCGCTCTGGTGCGTGGCGCTGGCCGGAAGCGCCTATGCGCTTTATGGCATCGGCAACGAGCTGGCGGGTTCGTCGTCGATCCTTTGGTACGCCAAGTGGGCCTATCTCGATTCGCTCACCGGCACGTTCGTCAATCGAAACAGTTATGCCGCCTATGCCGGCATTGCGCTGATCGCCACGCTTGCCTTGCTGAAGCGGCAGTTGCGCGATGTGGGCGGCGACCCGTCCGCAAGCCCGGCCGACGTGCTCGACCGTGCCGTGCGCCGCGGCGGCGCGCTGGCAATGCTGGCAATCGTGCTCGGCGCCTCGGTGCTGCTGTCCCGCTCGCGCGGCGGGCTGCTCGCGACCGGCGCCGGCATCGCCGCGATGCTGCTGATCGGCGTGATCGAAGGCCGCAGTCAAGGCGCGTCGCGCCGCTTCGAGATCGGCGCCGTCGTCGCCCTGGTGGCGCTGCTGGCGATCGGCGGCAGCGGCACCTTTGACCGCATCAGCGGCCTCGGCGATGACGCCACGGTGCAGCGCAGCGCCATATACGAACGCACCCTTGCCGGCATCGCCGAGCATCCCTGGGCCGGGACCGGCTACGGCACCTTCGAGACGGCGTTCGCCGGATTGTCGGACGCGCGCTTCGTCACCGCGCTCCGCATCGACAAGGCCCACAACAGCTATCTGGAGTTCGCCCTGGAGGCGGGTTTGCCGGCACTGGCGCTCCTGCTCGGCGTCCTCGCCTGGTTTTGCGGGCGCTGCGTCGCGGCGCTGATCGGCCGCCGCCATGGCGTCGCAGCGATCGAAACCGCGTTGGCAAGCAGCGTGCTGCTGGCCGTCCACTCTATGGTCGATTTCAGTGTGCAGATTCCGGCCATCGCCGTGACATACGCATTGCTGCTCGGCGCCGGGTTCCGCCAGGCGCTGACGCCGCTCTCACGGGCGGGCGCAGTTTAAGGCGACGTCGCCGGCAGCCTGTCCTGCTGAGGCGGCAAGACCACGAGATTGCGATCGAACGCCGCGAGCAGGTTCTCGTGCTCGGCCAGCGACTGCCGCACGAAGCTGACCGCATGGGCCTTGCGCGCCGCCACGGCCAGCGAATAGGGGTTCAGGCGCGCGAGTGCCCGCGCCTGCTCGGCCATGGCGTCGCACTCCGCGGCACCGAGATTGCCCCAGAGCGCGAGCCCGAGTTCGAAACGGCGCACCAACAGGCCGCTCGAATAAGGACCGGTCGACAAGGACACGGCGAGGTAGCGCGCGGCCACGTGGTCGTCGCGGCGCTCGAACAGTGTGGCATAGGCGAGCCAGAGCCAGGCGAAGGGATCGCCGGGGCCGAGTTCGACGGCGGCTTCGAGCGCGCGCCGGCTTTCGGCGAAAACGGCCATCGTCTGCGAGCTGTCGCCGCCGGCAAGCCCCTGCTCGAAGCGCAGCTCGCCGAGCCCGAGGTTGCCCGCCGCGTCCGGCAGAACCCGAAGCGCCGCCACATGCGCGCCGGCCGCTTTCTGCAACGCCGCCGCATCGGCCGGTTCGCCGCGGCCAATGCCGTCGAGCACCGCCCGGCCCGGGATCAACGCCACCGCGGCCGTGAATCGCGGCCAGGCGAGACCGATCAGCAAGAGCCCCGCCGCCAGCGCCAGTACGGCACCGGGAAGCGCCATGGCGCGCGCCCGGCGCTTCGGCGGGGCCGCGCCGCTAGTCGATGTAGTATTTGCGGTAGTTGCCGTAGGAGGTGGCATCGCCATATTGATAACGCGCGCTCTTGCGTAGATCGACCTCGTTCAAAACGACGCCAGCCAGATCGGCGTTGGCCTGCAGCACGTCGCGCACGCCAATCTGCGCCGCTTCCCGCCGCGTCTTGCCCCAACGCACCATGAACAACGTCTTGTCGACCAGGCGCAGCAGAACCAGCGCGTCCGAGACGACCAGGACCGGCGGCGTGTCCACGATAACGAGATCGTAGACTTCCTTGAGCCGCGCCAACATGCGACGCATGGCCTCGGAACCGAGCAAATCGGTCGGGCTCGGGGCGTTGGTCCCGGCCGTCATGAAATGGCAGCCGGACCGCTCGTCGATCTCCACCACGTCTTCGAGCTTGGCGATGCCGGAGACGGCTTCCACCACTCCGGCCTTGTTGGCGACGCCGAGGTTGACGTGGAGCGTCGGATGCCGGAGATCGCAGTCGATGATGATCGTCCGCTGACCCGCCTTGGCGGCGGCCCGGGCCAACGACAATGCCGTGCCCGACTTGCCTTCGCCGGGCAGTGACGATGTAACCAGCACGGTCTTCGGCGGTCGATCCACGTTCGACAGTAAGAGCCCGGTCCGGATGGTGCGGATCGCCTCGGCATAGACCGAATTGGGGGAGGCCAGGAGATGATCGGCGGGCGCGCCGCCGCGCCGCTTGCGATTGCTGATGCGCGGCACCATGCCGATGCCGGGAACGCCAAGCACGGCCTCGACCTGCTGCAGGGTGCGGAATCCCGCATCCATGTGCTCGACAATGAAGACGAGCAGGAGAGCGACAAGCGCGGAGGCCACAAAGGCGACCGATAGGATCAGGCCCTTCTTCGGATAAGCCGGCGAGGTCGGCACGGCCGCCGGCGAAATCAGCCGCGCATCCGCCTGCTGCACGCCTTTCTCCTGGACGCCGGTCTCCTTGAAGCGGGCCAGCATGGTGTCGTAGAGCTGCTTGTTGGCGTTCGCCTCGCTTTCGAGCGCGTGCAGCTGCACCTGCGCTTCGTTCTGCTGGGCGATTTTCTGCTGCAGGTCGGCAACGTCGTTCGCCAGCGAGCGCTCGCGAATGCGCGCGATCTCAAGCTCGCTCTTCAGGCTCGAACCGACCTTGGCAACCTCCTTGCCGATCTTGTCGTCCAGGTCGGCGAGTTCGCTCCGCTTGAGGATCATCTGCGGATGATCCTCCTTCAATTGCGAGCGGAGCTCGGCCATCTCGCGCACCACCTGCGCTTCCTGCTCGCGCAGCTTTTGGATCAGCGGCGATTGCAGCACCGCGGCCGAGGCATTGATGCCGCCCGGCGAATTCACCATGCGCTCCACTTGCTGATAGCGCGCCTCCGCCTCGGCCCGCTCGCTCCGCGACGTCACCAATTTGGTGTTCAATTCGGCCAATTGCTGCTGCAGCAGCGTGGTCTGGTTCTGGACGTCCACGATGCCGGCCTGGCGGCGGTAGGCGTCGACGGCCTGGGACGATTCCGCCACGCGCCGGCGCATGTCGCTCACGCGGTCGTTGAGCCAGTCGGATGCGTTCGCCGTGGCGTCGTTCTTGGCGCTCACCGATTGGCGGATGTAGATCTCCGCCAGGGTGTTGGCAGCCAATGCGGCGAGCTGCGGATCCTCCGTGGTGAACTGGATGGTGATCACGCGCGAGCGCTCGCCCGGCTCCACCTTGGTGGATGCCATGAAGCGGTCAATGACGCGATCGCGCGTCCAGGTCTTCTCGTCGATCGGTACGTTGATCTTGCCGCCGGCGTCCGGCACTTGGGGCCGCAACTGGTCGATCAGGTCCTTGACCACTTGCGGCGTGATCTTGGACGCGATGGCGTGGACGTCGAAGAGGTCCTCGAGCCGCGAAGCCAGCGTCGTGCGCTCGGGCGCGAGGTCCGGATTGAACAACGGGCTCGACACCAGGTCGAGCTGGTCCACCACCCTGCCCGCCATGTCGCGCGAGCGGATGATCGCCGCCTCGGTCTCGTTTGTGTAGTAGTCGGGGCTCATGCCCTGCAGGACGGATTCGATCTTGAGCACGTTCTCGTGCCGCGTCTCCACCACCACGGCCGCGGTCGCGACGTAGCGCGGCACGATCTGCAGCACCCAGAGCGTCGTCAGCGTGCAGGCGAGGAAAACGGTGGCGATGATCAGCCAGCGGCGGCGCCAGATGGTCTGCAGGATTTCGCGGAGCGACAGTTCGCGGCCGGCCGGCCCCGGCTCGATCGCCATGAGTTGCGGCTCGTCCGGGTGTTCGCTCGGGCGTTGGTCGATGAGCGACACGCTGTTCATTGCATCGGCTCTCCGCCATCCCTCGGCGCGGACGGAACCCTTCGGCGAAACGCCGAAAGGTCAGCCGCCCACGTGCGCGATGGCCCGGCTATCAAGCACATCGAGGTCCATTCTTATCGTGATGAAGGTCACGGAAACCTTAACAATTCAGAACAGCCGACGGCCTACGTCTATGCTGTCGCCGGGCAGCACCGCCGCGTTGACCGGCACCTCGACCTGCTGCTCCTTGCCGTCACCGCCGTTGCGGATGATATTGACCGCATCCTCTCTTGCGCGGCGCGTGAATCCGCCCGCGATTGCAACCGCTTGTCGCACATTGAGCCCGGCCTGATACGGATACGCGCCGGGCTTGTTGACTTGACCCAGAATATAGAAGGGCCGGTAGTTGACGACCTGGATCGCCACTTGCGGGTTGACCAGATATTTATCCGCCAGCTTCGACACGATGGTGCGCTGCACATCGGCCAAGGTCTGGTTCGCCGCCTCTACTTGACCGAGCAGCGGCATCGAGAGTTGTCCGGTTGGGCTGATTTCAAAGTCGCCGGACAAATCCTGCTGCCCGAACACGCGGATAGCCAGCTTGTCGCCGGGTCCGAGGCGGTATTCGTCCAATTGGCCGGCGCGCGCAGCCGCATCCGAGGAGAGCTGCGGCGGAGGCGGCTCGCAGGCCGCCAAAAGCACAAGCCATCCGGCTGCCAGCGCGCACAGGACGGCGCGCGCGGCGCGGAGGACGTGGGAAGAGCGGTCGGTCGGTTCCATGGCTTTGCCTGCTCAATAGAACATGTCGAGATGAACAAATACTTGGCTTTCGCGGAAGCTCTGCTGGGACACGGTCGAGGTCAGGTCTTCGTAGCGGTAGCCGATCTTCGCCTTGGCGTATTCGTTGATGAGGTAGACGCCGGTCAATCCGACGCGGAAGTCGTTAATATTTTCGGTGAAGCCCGGCCGGTTGATGGACTGGTCGTGGGCGTATTCGAGCGTCGCCTGCACGATCTTGTTGTAGTCGTACTCGTAGTCGAGAGAGCTCGATACCGCCGTGCGGAAGAATCCGGCCACGCCGAACGTCGTTGCTTCGTCGACCTCGCGCCTGAGCCCCAGCCCCACGGTGATGAAGTCGGTCGGGTTCCAGGTCATCGCGCCGCGCGCGGCGATGCCGGAGACGTTCGGCAGGTTCGGATTGCGGTAGTCGCGCTCCACATAGCCGACGCCGAAATCGAGATAGGTGACGGCGCTGGCGTTGTAGGTCAAACCGGCAAGCACCTGCGCGCCGTCGGAGTTGCGGTCCTCCACCCGCCCGGCAAGCTGCGGAAAATCCGCCGGGCCGTTGTCGTAGCGCCGGAGGCTGATGCCCGGCTCGACATAGAGCACGGTGCCCTCGAAAGCCTCGTAGCCCGCCCGCAGGTGGCCATCGTATTCCCAGCGATTGCGCGGGCTCTGAATGATCGGCGATGCGTTCGCTTGCGGCGTGTTGTCGAAATCGAGATGCCGCGGCTCAGCATCGGCGCGAAGCAGGAAGCGGTCCGCCTGGTAGGCCCATTCCGCGCGCACGTGATCGACCGCATAGGTCGGCGGCTGCGAGGTGTTGCTGATGAAAACGCGGCCAAGATTGTCGGTCAGGATGCTGTTGGTTTCGTGCAGCTCGGCGTGGCTGGCTCTCAAATCGAGCGTGTGCGTGGTGGCGATCTCGATCTTGCCGGTGGCGTAGAGTTCGTAGTCGGTGGTATTGGCCAAATGCCGGCGAAAGAAGCGCGTCGCATCGGCGCGAAAGCCGATGGTCATGGCGTGTGATTCCCAATCGGAGCGCAGTTCCAGCGCCGGCGTGAATTCAAGCGCGCTGTCGCCGACTCGCGCACCCTGGGTTTCGAAGACATTGTCCGTATGGAGAAGTTCCACGCCGACGGATGGGAACGCCACGAAGGTATCGAGCATGCCGGCGACCCCGCGCCCTCTGACGGGCTCATGGCCCATGCTGAGCGCCATCCCGGGCGAGAAGCCCTGCGGGTCGTATTCGGGACGCGGCCGGTTGACGACCGAATCCTCGACTGCCGTTTGCCCCGACGCCGGAGCGGCGTTCATTGCAACCAAAGCGGTCATTCCGGCCGCCAGTCCGCTCCGCACGCACGCGCGAATCGCCACCGGTCATTCCACGCAGAGGTCGAATCTGGGGGAAAATAGTGCAATCATTATTTTCAGCAATTGAATTCTCGCAGCCGGACGATCTATGTCCTTTTTCGCAGCGTCGGCGGCACGCGGTACGGGTGGCGCGAACGTGGGCCTTTGGACCGGAATTCTCGCGGGCCTGTCGGTCGCCGGCAGCGGGCGCGAGGTCGCGGCAGCCGATGCGGAAGCGGCCGATCGTTTCGCCCGATACACCTCGCCGGCACTAGCGGCCCATTGTTTCGGTGCCACGCCAGGGCGCGCCTTCGATGCCGATGCAGCGCGCCAAAGCCGGTTGCTGAACCGGTTCGTCCGCACGGCATCGCTCCGCGCGGTTCGGCGCATCGGTGAAGTTGGCATCGACGTCTTGGTGCTGAAGGGCCTCGGGACGGCGTTCGCGCTTTATGCCGATCCCGATCTCAGGGTGCTCGGCGATGCCGACATCCTGGTGCGGCGCGGCGACCTCGGCCGCTTGATCGGCCATCTGGAGGCCGAAGGCTACCGCTTCGCGGCAGAGCGCGGCCGTTCGCCTTGGGGCTTCATCGGTGACGCCAGCTTCCAGCCCATGCTTTCGGCCGATGGCACGGTGAACCTGGACCTGCATGTGCATTGCGACGCCTGGCCGGTCCACCGCGGCCTTTCGACCCCGGCGATCTTTGCGGCATGCCGCCGGCTCGAAACGCCGGAAGGCGAGATCCGCGTGCCTGCCGCCTCGCACATGCTGTTCCTCTCCGCCACCCACAGCGCCCGCGACCTGTTCGCTTCCGACTGCGCGCAGAGTCTGGTGGATGCCGCGCTGCTCTTGCGGAGGGAGGGGCCGACGATCGACTGGGAGGCTCTTCGCTCGGTTGCCGCGGCGGCCCGCTCCTTGCGCCCCGTCTGCACGTTCCTTGCCTTGCTTGCCCGGCTCGGCGTCGACGTGAGCGCTGTCCCGGCGGGGCTTCGTCAACCACCATCGGGCCTGAGGCGCGGCGAGTTCGAGCGCCTTGTCCGCGATGCCGCGGCGCTTTATCCGAACCGGGTCTTAGGCTGGCGCGCACGGCTTCGCCGCGAAATGCTGGTGGCGGCCGAGCCCGACGTGGCTCTATGGCGGAATTTCCGGCGGCTGGCCGGCTTGTTGCAGCCGGGACAAGGGTTGCCGGCGGAAGCCGTTAGCCGGACGCAATGAGCCCCGCCTCGCTCAAGCGCCGCAACGCTTCCTCCACGTCGGCCGCGATCGATGCCGGCGGCTGATCCGGGAATGCCGCAGCCAGAACATCTGAAATAGCGGCGGCGGAAGCAGGTTCCGCCAGCAAGCGCCAGACGCCCGCGGCGATGGGGTCCAGATGATGGATGTCCTGCGTCTCCGGCACGACGAGATAGAGATCGTCTTCGACCGGCGTTTCACTCACGTCGGCGCGGCGGCGGTAGGTGGTCATGGGAAGCGATCGCTCAGCAATCGGGCAGCGGCAAAGCTGCTGGCGAATCCCAAGCGATAGCGCGGCAGCGCGCTCAAGCCATGAAACGCCTTGAGCCGCTCGGCCGCCTTCAGGCGCGGCGCAAAGCCGCCTTCGAGCAAGGCGTCGAGCACCTCCGGGCGCGAGGTTTCGACGAGGTCGGGCGGGTCTTCGCCGGAATCCCGCCGGTCGAGCAGGACCAGGGCCGCCAACGGCCGCGCCTCGCCGAAAGACAGCATCTCGCCCGGCCTCAGGCGCAACAGCGCGAGCGCCATGGCCTCGTCACGACCGGCCGTCCGTTCATCGACGAACGAACGGAATTGGCGCGGCGCGTCCGGCGGCAACGGCAAGCGAAGCTTCGGCGACAATGCCTGGGAAACACCTTCGGGCCGGCCGCCGAGCCGGATCACCAGGCGGTCGTCGCCGGCATATTGCCGTCCCAGAGCCGTCAGAGCGACCGACAGGGTGCTCTTGCCCGCATTGCTGTCGCCCACCAGCACCAGCAGCCCGGCAGCGCTATCCACGGCAGCCGCGTGCAGACAGGCAAGACCGGCGTCCTGCATCACGAATGTTCCTTGCAGCGCGCCGAGCAAGCCGAAGCTCGCCGGTCCGTCGCCCAGGAACACTTGATCCGCCGACCATTCCCCCTCGGTCTCGAAGCGCCATAGACCGCCGGTCATGGAGGCATGGATGCGGCTGGCCGGCGTCGAAACGCCGCGCTCGGCGCGGGGCCAGTCGGGGGCGAGCAGCGCCAAACGTTCAAAAAGCGGCTCCGCGCCGCTGACCGCAATCCATCCGGTCGCGCCTGCGAAGTGCATCTCCGCCTCGGGCGCTATAGCGGCAGCTCCCCGTCGTTCGGCGCATCGAGCGGCCGGCGCACGCGGCGAGGATCGGCGGAATCGAAGCCGCCGAAGGGCTCGGCGAGGCGCGCCTTCGCCATGGCGATATAGTCCGGGTTCACGTCGATGCCGACGCAGCGCCGGCCCAATGCTTGCGCCACGCGCGCCGTGGTGCCGCTGCCGAGGAACGGGTCGAGCACCAGATCGTCCGCGTTCGAGCTTGCGCGCAGGATGCGCTCGATCAACGCTTCGGGCTTTTGCGTCGGATGCGGCCGGCGTTCGCCACTACAGTAGTGAACGTGGCTGAATTGCCAGACGTCGCCCGGATTGGCGCCGGCCATGTTGTTGCGGCGGCGATAGTATTTCTGCGGCACCCGGACGTCGTCGAGATTGAAGGTGAAATCCGCGCCGCGCGTGAAATAGAGGATGTCTTCGTGGCGCGGCGAAAAGCCCCGCTTGCGGCCCATGCCTTGGGTGTAGTGCCAGGAAATCCAGCCGTTGAACAACAGGCCGAAGTCCTCCTCGAGCATCAATTGCAGCCTGCCGATGAAGCGAACGCCCATGAACACATAGAGCGATCCGGTCGGCTTCAGCACGCGCACCGCTTCCGTAAGCCAGGCGCGCGTGAAGCTTTCGTAGTCGGCCCAGGCGCGGACGTCGCGGTTGTTGCCGTAGTCCTTGCCGAGATTGTAGGGCGGGTCGGCCAGGACCAGGTCCACGGACCGGGGCGGCAGGGCCGCCATGCTCTCCGCCGCGTCGCCGACGAGCAGACGAATATCGCTCACGGCGGCGACCGCTTGGCCAGGATGCGCTGCAGCGTGCGACGGTGCATATGCAGCCGCCGCGCCGTCTCCGAGACATTGCGGTCGCAAAGCTCGAACACCCGCTGAATGTGCTCCCATCGCACGCGGTCGGCGGACATGGGCTGTTCGGGCGGCCGCGGTCGCGCGCCCTCCACGGCCAAGAGCGCCGCCTCCACGTCGTCGGCGTCGGCGGGCTTGGCGAGATAATCGACCGCGCCGGCCTTCACCGCGGCGACGGCGGTCACGATGTTGCCGTAGCCCGTCAGCATGACGATGCGGCAACCCGGACGCGCATCGCGGAGCGCCGCAACCACGTCGAGGCCGCTGCCGTCGGCAAGCTTCAGGTCGACCACCGCATAAGCGGGTGATGCCGAGCGGCTCATGGCGATGCCGTTCGCGGCGGAATCGGCGGTTTGCACGGCGAAACCACGCTTCTCCATGGCTCGCGCCAGACGCAAGCGAAACGTCTCATCGTCGTCGATGATGAGAAGGCTGCGATCCTCGGCCACTGTTTCGTTCATGCCGGATGTCTCGCTCCAAGCGGGCTCGCACCCGCAGGCAGCGCGCGATCGGATGTTTCCGCCGTTCCCAATAACGCACGAACCCAGGCGATGGCAACCTCGCATCCGCCGCTTTGGCGATTGGCGAAGCTGACCTGGGCGCCCGTGTGCTCGAGCAGGGTCTTGGCGATGAAGACGCCGAGACCCATGCCGCCGTCGCCGGGCCGACTCGTGGTGTACGGCTCGCCGAGCGCGCTCAATACGTCGGCGCTGATTCCGGGCCCGTCGTCGCGGATGGCCACATGGATGCTGGCCGCATCCCATCGCACCGCGACCTCGACTTTCGTACGCGCGAAATCGACCGCGTTCTGCACCAGATTGCCGAGGCCATGCACGATTTCGGAGCTCCACGGCATGACCGGCTGGGCGCCTTGCGAATCCAGCACCAGATTGACCGTAATTCCAGCGCGCCTGTGGGGCGCCATCGCGGCCTCCACCAGACCCGACACGGGTACCGACGGGTGTTCGTGCGAATCGGCTTCGGGCCGGCGCGACAAGCGGGCGAGAATGTCGCGACAGCGCCCGGCTTCGACGCCGAGCAGCCTGACGTCCTCGGCGAGCGGGCTGTTCCGCGGCAGTTCGCGGGCCAATTCCTTGGCCACCAGCACGATGGTGCTGAGCGGCGTGCCGAGCTCATGCGCCGCCGCCGCGGCTAGGCCGCCGAGCGCCGAGAGACGCTGCTCGCGCGCCAGCGCCAATTGCGTCTCGCCCAGCGCGTCCGACATGCGGCGCGCCTCCGCCGCCACCTGCCAGGCATAGGCCGCGATGAAAACCATGCCGAGCACGATCGCGGCCCAGGTGCCGGCGATATACGCGTCGGGCAGAGCCAAGCCGCCGCCGCTCCACGGCAACGGCATGTGCCATACCGCCAGCACGCTGACCGCGGCGAAGACCAGCACGCCCAGGCAGACCGTCGCCAGGAGACTGAGGATGGTCGCCGAGATGGTGACCGGCACCAGGAAAAGCAGCGCAAACGGATTGGCGAGCCCGCCGGTCAGGAACACAAGCAGGGCAAGCTGCACGATGTCGAAGCCGAGATAGAGCGTGGCGCCCCAATCCGTCAGCCGGTATGCCGACGGGTAAGCCAGGAAAACCACGACGTTCAAGGCGACCGACACGCCGACCACCGACAGCGCCAGCTCGAGCGGCACGGAAAACTCGAGTCCGTAATGCACGAACAGCAGGGCCAGCGCCTGGCCGACCACGGCGATCCAGCGGATCAGCACCAGCGTGCGCAGGCGCACCCGGCCGCCGGCGGCGAATGAGCCGGCGACGGCGGGTCGAACCAAAGGCCTGCGCCAGAATGCGAGCCGCTCCGGCAGGATGCCCATGGCAGGAAGCTAGCGCAAAGTCCCTGCCTTCACCAATGGTCCGCGCCGGCGCATGGTGGCCCCGCGTTCACGCGCGCGCGACTTCTCAAGCGCGGCCGGGCACGCCATATTGAGCCCATGCGCATCCCTAGCGATTCGACCGCGCCGGCCATCGAAGTCCGGAACCTTTGGAAACACTTCGGCAAGGTGATGGCCGTCGACGGCATCAGCTTCCAGGTGCCGCGCGGCCATGTGGTCGCGCTCCTCGGCGGCAACGGCGCCGGCAAGACCACCACGATTTCCATCCTGCTCGGCCTGCTGCTGCCGAGCGGCGGCGAGGTGAGCATCCTCGGTGAGGATATGCTTCATCATCGCCATCGCGTGCTGGAGCGGATGAACTTCTCGTCGCCCTATGTGGATCTTCCGCACCGCCTGAGCGTCCGCGAGAACCTGAAAATCTACGCCTTGCTCTACGGCGTCGATCACGTGGCCGAGCGCATCGCGCGCCTGGCCGAGGAACTGGATCTGGCGCGCATGATCGACCGGCCCGTCGGGCAGTTGTCGGCAGGCCAGAAGACCCGCGTCGCCTTGGCGAAGGCCCTGATCAACGAGCCGGACGTGATGCTGCTCGACGAGCCGACGGCCTCGCTCGATCCCGACACGGCCGATTGGGTGCGCGGCTATTTGCAAGCCTACCAGGCGCGCACCGGCGCCACGCTTTTCATCGCGTCCCACAACATGACCGAGGTCGAGCGCATGTGCGACGACGTGCTGATGATGCGCGCCGGACGAATCGTCGACCGGGGCTCGCCGCAGGCTTTGATCGAGCGCTACGGCCGCAGCAACATGGAAGAAGTCTTCCTCGACATCGCGCGCGGCCGGGCGACGAACGTGAAGGCGGCCGAATGACCAGCCTCGCGCCGTCGCTGCCGCCGATCACGCGGCACAATCCGAGCTTTTCGCCGAGGCGCGTCGGCGCCATGGTGCTGCGCCACTGGTATGTGCTGCGCGGGTCGTGGCCGCGCATCGTCGAGCTGGCCTATTGGCCCACGGTGCAGATGGTGCTGTGGGGCTTCATGACCCAGTTCCTGGTGAGCCAGACTTCATACGTGGCGCAGGCCTTCGGCGTGCTGTTGTCGGGCGTGCTGCTGTGGGACGTGCTGTTTCGCGGGCAATTGGGTGTTTCAATTTCTTTCTTTGAAGAAATTTGGGCCCGCAATCTCGGCCATTTGTTCGTTAGTCCCTTGCGGCCGTACGAAATGGTCGGATCGCTCGGCGGCATGAGCCTGATCCGCACCGTGATCGGCGTGGTGCCGGCCGCGATCATGGCGACGATCTTTTTCGGGTTTTCGCTGGCGAGCCTAGGGATTTCGCTGGTGGCGTTCTTCTTTCTGCTGCTGGTCATGGGCTGGGCGCTCGGACTGCTCATCTGCGGCATCGTCATGCGCTATGGCCAGGGCGCGGAGAGCCTGGCCTGGGCTGCGATATTCGCCGTGGCGCCGGTCAGCGGCATCTATTACCCGATCTCCGTGCTTCCCGGCTGGTTACAGGTGGTCGCGCATTTCCTGCCGTCGAGCTACGTCTTCGAAGGCATGCGAGGCGTGCTGGCGCGCCACGAGGTGCGGGTCGACCTCATGGCGCACGCGGCCGTATTGGACGTCGTCTATCTCGCTGTCGGAATTGCCGCATTTCTCGCCTACTTCCGTATGGCGCGGCGGCGCGGCCTGCTGCTGCAGCAAGGCGAGTAGCGCGGCCGCCCGCCGGGCGCTCATGCGTTGGCAGGCCAGCGTTCCGGAATGGGCCGCGTCTCGCCGATGCGGAGCAGCCATGCGCGCTCGTCGCCGTAGCTCGAATGCCGGGCTGCGCGGCGAAACCGCTCCGGCGGCTCGAAGGGGTGTTCGTCGGTCAGCACCACCGTGCCCCAATGCATGCCGATCACGTGGCGAGCCCCCATGAGTTCGGCGATGCGCAACGCCTCTTCCGGCGTCGCATGATGCGCTTCCATGATGTGACGCGGCGCATAAGCGCCGATCGGCACGAGCGCCAGATCGAACGGCCCGTATTTGCTGCCCAGTTCCTCGAACACCGGACCGAAGCCCGTGTCGCCGGCAAACCAGACGCGCCGTTCCGGCGTGGTCAGCGCAAACGATGCCCAGAGCGAACGATTGCGATCGAAGGGCGTGCGCTTGGACCAGTGCACGGCAGGCAGCGCCCTGACCCGCAAGCCTTCCAGGTCCACATGCTGATGCCAATCCAGCTCATGGACGTGCCGGTAGCCGCGCCGGCGGAAGAAGCGCGCCAAACCCAGCGGAACAACGACTTGCATGTGGCGTTTGCCCGCCAGCGCGCGCACCGTCGGCGCACAGAGATGGTCGTAGTGGTTGTGCGACACGATCAAGGTGTCGATGGGCGGCAGATGCTCGGCGCGGAGCGCGGGCTTAGCGAAGCGCCTGGGCCCGAAACCCGGAACGGGCGAGGCGAATTCGCCGAGGTAGGGATCGAGCAATATGGTGCGCCCGGCCAATCGCAACAGAAACGCGGCATGACCGAGCCAGGTGACGCTGTCTAGGCGTGCATGGGCCGCAAGCCCTGCCAAGGTTTCATTGGCGCTGAGCGCGTGATCGAAGGGCACAGCCGGCCGATGCTGGGCTTTGAGAATGCGCCGCCAGACGAATCGCCAATAGGCCCGGCGTTCGCTTTGCCGCACCGGACTGCCCGGCGGATTGCGGAAGCCTCGCTCGGTGTGATGGTCCGGGCGTTCGGAATGCATGCCGTCAAGATAGACCCCGAAAGCGGCACTGGCCACGTGCTGACCATCACGTTCGCGACACAATCTGTAGTAACATCCCGTTTACCACGATTCGTCCGGGAGAGCCCCTCATGCACCGTCTTCGCCCTTGGCTTGTGATTCTGGTCTTCGCCGCCTTCATATCCGGCAGTCAGGGACGCGCGGTCGCCCAGACGGTCAGCGAGCAACAAATCCTGGTGGACCGCGCCCGCTCGACGATCGAGCAATTCACGGCGCAGTCCGACATGGAACAGATGCGGCGCATTCTGAAGAAGGCCCGCGCCGTCGTCATCTTCCCGCAGATCCTCAAGGCCGGATTCATCATCGGGGGCGAAGGCGGCAGCGGGGTTCTGCTGGCGCACGATCGCCAAACCGGCGCTTGGACCGCGCCGTCGTTCTATACGCTCGGATCGGGCTCCATCGGATTGCAGATCGGCGCCGAGGTGGCGCAAGTCGTATTGCTGATCATGACCGACAAGGCGTTGAACGCCGTGATCAACAATCAGGTGAAACTCGGCGCTGACGCCACCATCGCGGTCGGGCCGATGGGCAAAGGCGTCGAGGCCGCCACCACCACCGCACTCAATGCGGACATCTATTCCTTCGCTGCAACCCAGGGCCTGTTCGCCGGACTATCCCTGGCCGGATCGGTGATCAAGGCGCGGAACGAGTGGAACCGCGATTACTACGGCCAGCCGGTGACGGCAGGAGACATCGTGATCCGCCGCCAGGTGGAGGCTCCGGCTGCGGCGCCGCTCGATCAGGCACTGACGCGCGCCGAACTGTAAGCGTCAGCGTTTCGCGCCGGCGTTCATCAGCAGCTGCATTACCGGGCGGCTGCGGCTTTGCTCGGCGTAGGCCAATGCCGATTGCCCGGCAAAATCGGTGGCGTTGACGTCGGCGCCCTTGGCCAGAAGATCGGATACGACGGTCGTGTGCCCGCCGCGGGCAGCGCGGATCAATGCGGTTTCGCCGTTACGGTTCGAGGCGTTCGGCTTCGCGCCGGCAGCGATCAGGGTCAGCACGACTTCGCGACGGCCGTTCGCCGCCGCCTGAATGAGCGCCGTGTTGCCGGAGGAGTCGGGCAAGTCGACCTGCGCATGCTGCTCGAGCAGGGCTTTCACCGCTTCGTTGTGCCCGCCCGCCGCCGCGGCCACGATCGCCGGCGTGCCCTTGCTGTCGCCACCGTTGGGGTTTTCACCTTTGAGCAGCTGATCCTGCAATTGGCGCACGTTGCCCGCAGCCGCAGCCGAGAAGACAGGGTTTTCGTTGAACAGATTGACGTCGAAGGCATAGGCCGGCGCGCCGGCGAGACCGATGCCGAGCATGAGAGCAGCGACGAGTGCGCGAACGACGGACATGGCGCGAGCGTACCCCAGACAACTCGGATGCGGTCAAGAAGGCGAACGATATGCCAATGCTGCAACCGAAATTCGCCAAGCGCGTAGACGCTTGACAAGGCCCTCGAAACCAACAGGCTCGGGTTCTCTATACTGCGTCTAATGTTGGCCGATTTCGAGCGGAGTGCAAACGGTATGGCCGGGCGGGCCGTATCCTTCGGCTTGACGCTCGCCGCCGCTATCGTGCTGGCCGTCAAACCGTTGGCTTTCGGCGACCTGGCGAGCGTACCCGACCGCATCGCCCTTGCTGTCGTCCTGGTCGGCATGGTCGGCGGCATTACCCACGGCGCGGGGCACCGGAGCGAGCGGCGCCTGCTCCGCTGGACCGCCCGGCCCATAGTTGCCTGGCCGGCTATGGGTTTGGGTGCGCTTTGGCTGCTGGCAGCCTAAGCCATGCTGCATTGCACGAACGCGATACATTCAATCGGCACAATGTGATAGCGTGATCGTTGTGGCCGCCAGCGAGCGGGCGCGGAATCGTTTACGGCGCGGTAAGTCCGTAGGGCTTAAGCTTCTATTTAAGATGATGGGGGTCATGAGAGGATCTGCGATGCTTTATCACCTGCATGAGTTGCAGCAGGCCGCCATCATGCCCATCCGCCTCGCCGCGGAAGCCGGGCATCACGTATTGTCGAGCCCGTTCAATCCCTTCGCCTATACCCATGCCGGCCGGGCAGCGGCGGCGGCGTGCCATGTTTTCGAGCATTCGACCAGGCCCTACGGGAAGCCTGCCTTCGGCTTGGAAACGACCATGATCGACGGCCATCCGGTCGAGGTCGCGGAAGAGATCGTCTCGCGAAAGACCTTTTGCCAGCTCAAACACTTTCGCCGCGACGTGGCGCGCGACGATCCGCGGCTGCTGATCGTCGCTCCGCTCTCCGGCCACTTCGCCACCCTTCTGCGCGGCACGGTCGAAGCCATGCTGCCGGACCACGACGTCTACATCACCGATTGGCGTGATGCCCGCGCCGTGGCTTTTCGCGAAGGCCCGTTCGATCTCGACGATTACATCGACTATGTCATCGCGTTTCTGAGAGAGCTTGGTCCGGGAACCCACGTCATGGCGGTGTGCCAGCCGTCGGTGCCGGTCCTGGCCGCGGTCGCGCTCATGGCGGCAGCGGGCGATCCGTGCGTGCCGGCCAGCATGACCTTGATGGGCGGGCCGATCGATTCGCGGCGCAATCCGACCGTGCCGAACCGCCTGGCCATGGAGCGCTCGATCGAATGGTTCGAACATTCCGTCGTCACGCGGGTGCCGGCGGCATATCCGGGGTTCATGCGGCGGGTGTATCCCGGTTTCCTGCAGCTCACCGGCTTCATCACCATGAACCTGGATCGCCATGTGGGCGCCCACATTCGGCTGTTCAACAATCTGATCAAGGGCGACGACGACAATGCGCAGGCGCACCGCGCATTCTACGAGGAATATCGCTCGGTCATGGACTTGCCGGCCGAGTATTATCTGCAGACCGTGAAGCAGGTGTTCCAGGAGCATCAGTTGCCGCAAGGGATCTTGAGGTCGCGCGGCCGAAAGGTCGAACCGCAGGCCATCGAGCGCACCGCGTTGATGACGGTCGAAGGCGAGCTCGACGACATTTCCGGCGTCGGCCAGACCGCGGCCGCACACGACCTTTGCGCACGAATTCCCACCGACGCCCATGTGCACTACGAACAAAAGGCCGTCGGCCATTACGGCGTCTTCAACGGCTCGAAATGGCGCGGCCAGATCGCACCGCGCGTGAAGAGCTTCATCGCCGCCCATCGAGCCTGACCATGGCGCGCGCGCGGAAAAGCAAACCGCGCAAGGCCGAGCCGTTCTGGCGCCGCAAGACGCTGGCCGAACTGACGCCCACGGAATGGGAAAAGCTTTGTGACGGCTGCGGCAAATGCTGCCTGCACAAGCTTGAGGATGCGGACACGGGCAAGATCAGCCACACCAATGTGGCCTGCCGGCTGCTCGATCTCGGCACGTGCCGCTGCATGGACTACAAACACCGCCGCAAGCTGGTGCACGATTGCCTGGTGCTCAGTCCGAAAATGATCGGCAAGCTGAAATGGCTGCCGGAGACATGCGCCTACAAGCTGGTGGACGCGGGGAAGGATCTGGAATGGTGGCATCCGCTGGTGTCCGGCGACCCGGAGAGCGTGCACAAGGCCGGCATCTCGGCGCGCGGGCGCATCATCGGCGAGAAAGAGGCGGGCGAGCTCGAGGACCACATCGTCAAATGGAAGGACGTGTGAGCGCACCGCGTCCGCCGCTCGCTCCGCCCGCACCCCGTCGCTAAAGGCGCTGGCCGGTGCCGCGATCGAAGACGTGCATCATGCGCTGATCGGGCCGGATCGGCAGTACGTCGCCCGACGCCACGTGCATGTGGCCCGGCAGGCGCACCACCAGGGGTTCGCCGCCGACTTTTCCGTGCGCCAGCGTATCCGCCCCGAGCTCCTCGGCAACGTCGACCGTGAACGGAAACGCACCCGCAGCGCCTTCGGGCACCAAGGCCAGATGTTCCGGCCGCACGCCGACGGTCACCTCGCCGACGGCGCGCGAAGCGATGCCGTCCGCGAGCGGCAGGCGCACCTGCCCGTCCGCCACCGCGAGCATGGCCTGCTCGATGCGGGCGCTGATGAAGTTCATGGCGGGCGAGCCGATGAATCCGGCCACGTACATGCTGGCCGGACGTTCGTAGACCTCCTTCGGCGTGCCGATCTGCTCGGCGCGGCCGGCGTTCATCACCACCAGGCGGTCGGCGAGCGTCATGGCCTCGACCTGGTCGTGCGTCACATAGATCGAGGTCACGCCGAGGTCCTGGTGCAGCTTGCGGATCTCCAGACGCATCTGCACGCGCAGCTTCGCATCGAGGTTGGACAGCGGCTCGTCGAACAGGAACACCGCCGGCTCGCGCACGATGGCGCGGCCCATGGCGACGCGCTGGCGCTGGCCGCCGGACAGTTGCCGCGGCCGGCGCTGCAGCAGGTCGCCGAGCTGCAGAATGTCCGCGGCGCGGCGCACGCGCTTCTCGATCTCGGACCTCGGCATGCCGCGGTTCTTCAGGCCATAGGCCATGTTGTCGTAGACCGTCATGTGCGGGTAGAGCGCGTAGTTCTGAAACACCATGGCGATGTCGCGATCCTTCGGCTCCAGCCGGTTGACCACGCGATCGCCGATCAGGATTTCGCCGCCGGTGATCTGCTCAAGTCCCGCCACCATCCTAAGCAGCGTCGATTTGCCGCAACCGGAGGGGCCGACCACGACGATGAACTCGCCGTCGACGATCCTCATGCTGACGCCGTGGATGACCTCGACCGGGCCATAGGCCTTGCGCACGTCCTTAAGGATCACTTCCGCCATACCGGCCCCATTTCCATGGTCATTTCTCGGTCTCGACCAGGCCTTTCACGAACCAGCGCTGCATGACGATCACCACCGCCACCGGCGGGATCATGGCAATCAGGGCCGTGGCCATCACCAGGTTCCAACTCGGCGAAATGTCGACCACGTTCACCAGCCGGGAAATGCCCATGACTACCGTGTAGTAGCTCTGCTTGGTGGTGACGACCAGCGGCCAGAGATATTGGTTCCAGCCGTAAATGAACTGGATCACGAACAGAGCGGCGATCGACGTCTTGGACAGCGGCAGCAGGATGTCGAAGAAGAACCGGATCGGCCCGGCGCCGTCGACGCGCGCGGCTTCGGTCAACTCCTCGGGAACGCTCAGGAAGAACTGGCGGAACAGGAACGTCGCCGTGGCGGAAGCGATCAACGGTATGGTCAAACCGGCATAGGTGTCGAGCAGGCCGAGGTCCGCCACGACCTTGTACGTGGGCAGGATCCGCACCTCGACCGGCAGCATGAGCGTGACGAATATGATCCAGAAACAAGTCATGCGGAGCGGAAACTGGAAGTAGACGATGGCGTAAGCCGCGATGATCGAGATTGCGATCTTGCCGAGACAGATGCCGAGCGACATCACCACGCTGTTGAGCAGCATCTGGCTGACCGGCGGCGAGCTTGCCGCGCCGACGCCGCTGAAGATCACTTCCCTGTAGTTGGCCAGGAATTGCCCGCCCGGCAGCAGCGGAACGCCGCTCTGCAGCATGGTGGTCAGCGAATGGGTCGAAGCAATGACGGCGATATAGATTGGAAAGGCGATGATGAGCACGCCGAGGAGCAGCACGGCGTGCGCGAAAACCGTCACCCAGGGGCGGTTCTCCACCATCAGTAATGCACCCGCCGTTCGATGTAGCGGAACTGCGCCACCGTCAGGCCGATGACGATCACCATGAGCACCACCGACTGCGCCGCCGAACCGCCGAGGTCGAGCGCCCGGAAACTGTCGGAGTACACCTTGTACACGAGAATGTTGGTGGCCATGGCGGGGCCGCCTTTGGTGATGATGTCGATGATGCCGAACGTGCCGAAGAAGGCATAGACGATGTTCACAGTCAGCAGGAAGAAGCCGGTCGGCGAAATCAAGGGCAACGCGATGGTCCAGAACCTGCGGCCCGGTCCGGCGCCGTCAATCGCCGCCGCTTCGATCAGCGATTTCGGAATCGATTGCAGTCCGGCGAGAAAAAATACGAAGTTGTAGGCGATCTGATTCCATGTGGCGGCGATCACCACCAGCACCATGGCTTGGCCGCCGTTCAGCACGAAGT